>NZ_CP026095.1:287500-325000 GCF_004006295.1 Peribacillus asahii | reverse complement strand
TGACAGCCTTCGCTCATAGTTCTCCAATGATAAAGAAAACACCTTCACCCTGAAGATGTTTTCAAAAAATTAACCTTGATCTTTTGGTTGCAGCATCGTTAGAGCCACCCGTTGTTTTTGAACATCAACTTGATCGACCCAAACCGTTACAACATCTCCAACCGCTACGATATCTAGAGGATGTTTAACAAAACGATTGCTTAGTTTCGAAATATGCACAAGCCCATCCTGCTTCACACCGATATCAATGAAGGCGCCAAAATCAACAACATTTCGTACCGTACCTTGTAACTCCATCCCCACTTGTAAATCTTCTATTTTCAACACATCCTGCTTCAAAAGCGGCTTCGCTAAATTATCACGTGGATCTCGTCCGGGTTTCATTAAGTCATCAATAATATCTTTTAACGTCATCTCGCCAACTTCTAACTCTTCTGCTAATAAGGTTAAATCTAAGTTTTTTAGCGCCTCATTTAACGCTTCACTACCTAATTCTACTGAAGTAAACCTTATTTTCTTTAACAACTTATTAACGGCACTATAATTCTCTGGGTGAATAGCAGTTTGATCGAGTGGTTCACTCCCATTCAAAATTCGCAAAAACCCGATACATTGTTCATACGTTTTCGCTCCGAGTCGAGGGATGTTTTTCAATTCTTTTCGGCTCGTAAACTTCCCTTCCTCTTCTCTTTTCTTAACAATGTTCTGAGCGACTGTTTTTGATAAACCTGCTACATATTGCAAGAGTGAAGGAGAAGCCGTATTAACATTCACGCCTACCTGATTCACAGCCGTTTCTACAACAAAAGAAAGCGACTCTGAAAGTTTTTTCTGTGAAACATCATGCTGGTATTGACCGACACCAACAGACTGCGGATCAATTTTCACCAATTCTGCAAGCGGGTCTTGAAGTCTTCTGCCAATCGAAACCGCACTTCTCTCTTCCACTTGGAGATTCGGGAATTCTTCACGAGCAATGTCAGATGCAGAATAAACGCTCGCTCCTGCCTCATTTACAATAATATAAGAAAGACTGCCTTCGACTTCTTTTAAAATATCTGCAATAAACTGTTCTGTTTCCCTTGAGGCCGTTCCATTTCCGATTGCAACAATTTCTACTGCAAATCTTTGCAAGATAGCTATTGTTTTTTCCCTTGCTTCTGCTCGCTTCGAAACAGGCGGATGTGGGTAAATGACACTAACCTCTAATACTTTCCCTGTTTCATCAATCACAGCTAACTTACAGCCTGTCCGATATGCAGGATCGACCGCTAATACAACCTTCCCCTTTAATGGCGGCTGCAATAATAAATTCCTTAAGTTTTCTGAGAAAATATGAATGGCTTGATCTTCCGCCTTCTCTGTTAATTCTTTACGAATTTCCCGTTCAACAGATGGCATAATAAGGCGTTTGAAACTATCCTCAATAGATTCCTTCAATATAGCCGCTGACTCTGTATGCGGTTTCGTAATTACGTTACGCTCAATGTATTGAATAATAGAATCCGTTACAGGATGCACAGAGATTCGTAACACATCTTCTTTTTCACCACGATTAAGCGCTAATACGCGATGCGGGACAATTTTTTGGACGGGCTCTTCATATTCATAATACATCTCAAAAATTTTCTTTTCGTCTTTTTCTTCATTTTTCACAGTTGAAACGATTTTTCCTGTTTTAAAGATGGATGAACGAATCCATTTACGCAGCTCGGCATCATCAGAAATTTGTTCTGCAATGATATCCCTGGCTCCCGAAATCGCCTCTTCGACAGATCGCACTTCTTTTTCTTCTGAAAGAAACTCAACTGCCTTTTCTTCAACAGCTGGATTAGAATGACAACCTAACAACCAATCAGCAAGCGGCTCTAATCCTTTTTCCTTAGCAACGGTTGCTTTTGTTCTTCTTTTTTGTTTATACGGACGATACACGTCCTCTACTTCTTGCAGCTTGCCCGCCTTTTCAATCTGCTGTTTTAACTCTGGCGTTAACTTCCCCTGCTCTTCAATTAAACGAATAACTTCTTCTTTTCGCTGATTTAAATTTTCTAAATAGTTCCACCGTTCCATAATTGAACGAATTTGCACTTCATCAAGTGCCCCCGTCATCTCTTTCCGATATCGAGCAATAAACGGAACCGTATTGCCCTCTTCAAGCATATTGATAACATTTTGCACTTGATGACTTTTCAAAGTTAATTCTACAGCTATTTGCTTCACTAATTCATTTTGTATCATCAATGTTCTTCCCCCAAGCTTTTACATTCTTATATACAGTCTAGCAAATATATCCATACGTTGCGAACCTCACTATCTAGAAGAACATTTTTATAAAGTAAAACTTCCATCAGTGGGGGTCTTACTGCCCGTTAAGAGTGGAATAAAGTAAAACGCGAACCACTAATCCGCTCTCTCCTTATGAATGATTAGCTCAACCAATTCATTACGGGCATCGGCTCTATTTCCTAATCAAATGTTAATTGGCAAAAAAAAAAAAAAACGACCCCAGTGTCGTTAACCGGAATCGCCTAGTCTTTATTTATAAAAAAGAACATATATAATAGCATCCTGCTATAGGAATTCATTTTTCTCTAAAATTCTTTCAAACCTAAACTAATCTGTAAAGCTTCGTTTACTTTTTGCATCATTGTTTCATCGAGATACGTAATTTTGTCTGTCAAGCGTTGCTTATCAATCGTGCGAATTTGTTCTAAAAGAATAACGGAATCTCGCTCGAATCCATATTTTTTCGCATTAATCTCCACATGTGTTGGCAATTTTGCTTTTTGAATTTGAGCTGTAATGGCTGCCACAATCACTGTCGGACTAAAGCGATTTCCGATATCATTTTGAAGAATGAGTACCGGACGGGTTCCACCTTGTTCTGAGCCGACAACTGGAGAAAGATCTGCGAAGTATACGTCACCACGCTTAACAACAATCAATGGCTCAGCCTCCACTAGCTAATCGCTCGACAGCATGTTCAGCTTCATATTCTGGATATTCAGCCTGAAATGCTTCAGAAGCGATTGTTAAATTAATGGCCGCCATTTCAATATAGCCACGTTTCATTGATTCCCGAAATTCTTTCTTTTTACGAAGATACATAGTCGTGGCACGATAAATAAACTCACTGCGATTAACGTTTTCTTCACTCGCATACCCGTCTAACTCAGTTAATACATTTTGAGGTAATCGAATTATTATCTCTCTTGTTGCGCCGGATTCAGACACAAGCATACACCTCCACCATCACTACACACCATAGTCTATATACCTTTTCCATATTACCATTAAAATACCTATCTGCAAAGAGTATATTCCATCCTCTGACTTATTATCAGCGAACCGCAATAAATATTATTCACATTTTTGTAATTTTTTACAAAATCAATCATCCAAGAGCGTATTACGGACATGTGATACTTGTTGATTCTGCCTATATACACGCGGTACACGCGCCGCTATCATACACGTCACTTCATAATTAATCGTTTCTAATGTCGCGGCAATCTCATCTACTGAAATCGCTAACCCATCACTTTCACCAATTAACGTCACTTCTGTCCCAATGGGAAGTGGTTGAGACAACTTAATCATGCACTGATCCATACAAATTCGGCCGACAATCGGCGCCTTTTCACCTGCAACAATTACATCCTGGCTACGCAGCTTACGAATCCAGCCATCCGCATAACCAATAGGCAATGTAGCAACCCACTCTTCTTCTGCCGCCGTATAAGTAGCTCCATAGCTAACATGATCGCCTTTGTTCAACCGTTTCACATGTACGATTTTTGTTTTCAAGCTAAATGCTTCTTTCAACGTAAAAGGCAATAACTGCTTAATATCTAAAGACGGACTTAACCCATACATACTAATCCCAAAACGTACAGCATTAAACAAAGGGTCTGTAAATCGTAATGAAGCTGCACTATTTGCCGCATGAACAAGTTCAGGAAGCTTTCGTAAAGAAGATAACAACATTTTAAATGTATTTAGCTGCTGTTGATAATATGATAAATTTAATTCATCAGCTGTTGCAAAATGCGTAAAAACTCCAACAAATCTAAACCGAAGTTCGTTCGATAACCACTGTTCAAGAGCCTGCAATTCTTCCGGAGTACGTACACCGATTCGCCCCATACCGCTGTCACATTTAATATGCACATGAAGAACCTGTTTCTCCCCTACATACTGCTTCGCTTGCTCCAGCCACTCCTGGCTAAAAACCGTTAAAGAAATGTGCGCTTCTGCAGCCATACCGGCATCTTCCGGTCTAGATGCACCAAGCACAAGAATGGGAGCTGTAATTCCTTTGTTTCTGAGCGCAAGTGCCTCATCTAAAAAAGCGACAGCAAGAAAATTGGCCCCCGCTTTAAGTGCTGTATTCGCTACTTCATAATCACCATGTCCATATGCATTCGCCTTCACAACAGCAAACATCTTTACATCTTGCGGCAATATTTTTTTCATAGAAACAACATTTTCATAAATGTAATCTAAATTCACTTCCGCCCATGTATCGCGGTGAAACCCCTGCATACTCAAACTACGTAACCTTCTTTCATTATTTCTCCATTTATTTCATGCTTAACGGGCAGCAAGACCTCCTGCCCCAAGCTGGGACACAACTGTCCGACTTGTTCAACTACCCATAAGCGGGGTCCCCACTGATGGAAGTTTTCCTTTATTTTAAAACGGTTTAACAGAAAGGAAAAGAGCTATATGTCATATAGGCCATTTACAGGCAACAACGATGTCCCAAAAGATAGAGGCTGTCTCCATCAATAGGACAGCCTCTGTGTTTTCAAAATTCCACTCTATTTTACAGGCTCCACTCCAACTGTACGAGCTATCTCTACCATTTCATCTGGAGATAAGCTTTGTGAAGCAAGCGTATAGTTGACTCCTTCATACGTCCACGTCACCATATTATCCGCTAATGCACCTACTGTAAATCCTAAATCTACTGGATTTCCATTTACAGTTGTCGAAACGATTTTCGTTTGGACCACTTCAGCCTTCTCTTGAATTAATGTAAAGCTGTTCTTTTCCCCTTCATACGTCAAAACAACCCGTTCTCCATTTTCTGTATCAATTCGTTGTTCATCAGTTAAACTCATACCTTGCATTTCCGCTGGATATTTAACAGAGAAATTTTGATCTTTTACTTCAGCCATCACTTCTACCTCAAGCTGAGCACTTGTCATATTTTTCTGCATATCAAACGCATCTTTATCAAACGTTGTATCGAATTTCACCTTGGAGAACTCCACTGTAACTAACACATTTTTATCTGGATCCATCACTTTTACACTAACTGGAGATAAATCCTTTTTATTCAATGTAATTTCTTGAACAGGCAACATTTTACTATTTTGATAGCGTGTTTTTGTTTCAAACACATATTGGTTATCTGCTTCTTTAAACGTCGCACTTTTATCCTCCGTAATATCTTTTACAAGTGACTCGTATAAATACGCTTGGCTGCTATTCTCAGGCCATTCACTTTGAAACTTAAAGCTCTTATTTAACGCAGGAGTTAAAACATATACTCCCTCATTATTCCTTAAAATCATTTGACTTTGTTCTTTCTCTTGGTTCTTCAAATTCACTCGATAGAAAGAAGGATTCTTATGCCAAATTTCCACGTTATATACTTGCGGATCGGTCCCCATCTGTAACGTCATCTTCGCATTTGCTTTGTAGCCTTTCATTTCTTCAACCTTTTCATTTAAAGCTGTCACAACATCAGCTTGTGATTTCTGACCACAGGCACTGAGAGCCAACAACAGCATAACCCCAGCCAAAAGAATCCCCATTTTCTTCATCTTTTCAACCCCTTTTGTCATTTAAACATAAAAGAGAGAGGAAAAGGCAGGACCTTAAGACTTAGCGTTTATCTTGATGTATCTCCCACCTGAAGTCCGCTACGCTTTACCCAACCTTGTCTCTCTCTATCGCAATAGAAGTATATGAGACAACCTCAGCAAATATGATTCGAAAAGCGGAAGCGGCTTGGGCAAGCACATACAGCGAATTAGAACGAAACTAACAAGTGGCCCGTGCCTGTTAGGAGCCATTATCCTCTGCACAACAAACTAAATGTTAAAGCTCGATAAGCAGGAAAACAGCGCTTCTGTTAAGATTCTTCTACTTCTTCAATGACGACTTGAGCAACGGCATATTCTTTGCTGTGACTAATGGATAAATGGACTCCTTTGGAGATTGGCGCAGTAATGCAGGGTTTCCCTGCTTCATCGACCATAATTTCAATATCAAGAAAAGACAAGTGCTTCCCTATTCCTGTTCCATTTGCTTTTGAAAAAGCTTCCTTAGCCGCAAAGCGCCCTGCAATATATTCAATTTGCCGCGTTCCCTTCAGCTGCTCATACCGACTTTGTTCATTAGCTGTTAAAATTCGTTCGAAAAAACGTGGTTGACGCTCTATAATCTGCTTCATTCTTTGAATTTCTGTAATATCAATCCCTATTCCCTTTATCATCTAAACAACCCCTTCTATAATAGACATAACATTCATAAAATGAGTACAACCATTTCAATCTTCCAAAAGGAGAATCTATGTTTATAAGAACTGAAAGCTTTCAACAGTATGTACGTTGTTTTCCTGCTGTTACCTCCTACATTTTCTTTATGATGATTGTATTCGTACTAACCTTATTTCCATCGTTTCTTGGAAATATCATTCATTACGGAACAGGTGTTAACTTGTACATTGCAGATGGTCAATGGTGGCGACTCCTTACCCCAACTTTTTTACATTACTCGTTTACACATATATTGTTTAATGGGTTTTCCCTAGCCATTTTTGGTCCAGCACTTGAAAAAATTCTGGGTTCTATAAAGTTTGCTCTTTTTTTTCTAGTAACAGGGATTATCGCCAATATTGCTACCTTTTTCTTAACACCACTTACCTTCATTCATACCGGAGCAAGTGGAGCGATCTTTGGCATTCTCGGATTTTTCCTCTATATGGCTCGTTTTCGAAAGCATCACTTATCTAAAAATGAAATTCATACGATTTATACGCTAACAGGCATCGCTGTTATTATGACATTTATCCAACCTAATATAAACATTGTCGCTCATATCGGCGGCTTACTTGCAGGTGTCATTCTCGCTCCACTATTTTGGCGTAAATAAAAGAAGCTAACTGTTTAGTAGCTTCTTTTATTCTTGGCTATGTGAACGAAAGTGGTTTGTTTTGCTGTTATTTCGTACGACTATTCGTTAAAAACCATGTTTGCACCGCGTCAAAATCCTTGGCTTCTACGTCCCTTACTTCTCCCTCTCGAAAAGCAATTCCTGATTTGATTAAAGCAGAAATAGAAGAGAGTTGCTTTCGTTGCTGCGCCCAGCTTGTTTTTGATTCAATCGATTGAATTTTACTTTTATGAAACAAAATCGTTTGTTTAGATAACCCTCGCCTTCTCATCAACAGTTGATGATTCGTAATATTCCAACCAGCCGCTTTATATTGTAAAAAAGCCCAACCAATGCTAATTGGCAATAAAACAAAAGAAACATATCCCCAAGGGCGGAAAAAATAAATAAAAACGATTATGACAGGAATGAAGAAAATGGCCCGTCGAAACATATAGCGCGGAAGTGCACGTGCCGGTAATGGCTTCACTTCTACATCTGCTACATAATCTGGTAGACATTGTTCTAAATATTTTTGTAAATGTTTCTTTTTCACAAGTGGAAAAAGCATAACCTTTAGACTATCTTTATCCGCTTCTGACCCTCCTGCGTACTCCAAATAAACCGTTGCATAACCTAAAGGCTGTCTTACCACATTTTCGATAATTCGAATCCCTTGTACTTTTTTCAACGGAATCGTCAGCTGTCTTTTCTCAAGTAAACCTCTTGAAAGAATTAACTCATCTTCCTTTTTCTCGACCGTAAACCGAGCATATTTCAACATCATCCCGATTGTCGCAAGCATGTATACAATAAGCACTGCGACGAAAATGAAAACGGTCAATAAAAAGGTACCGAGCGCTAATACATCCTCATACTCCCCAACAAACCGCTCAAATGGGATCATTTCATCAAACTGCGAAACAAAAGCAGCCACCCCAGATAGCACAACTCCAACAGCCCCAGAAGTAGCAGCCATCAAGAAAAGCTCTGGAAATTGCAGTCTAAACGTCACAGCAGACTCTTGCTTAATAACAGGTTCCGCGACTAAATCGATTTCTGGCTGTTCTCCCAGCATTTTATTTCTTTTCGCTTCTGCTAATCGTTCATTTAATCGTTCAGCCTCTTCTTTACGAATGGCCGATAACACCGCTTCTGCTTGAGCACCGCCGGCGGTTTCGATACTAATTTTCACAAGCCCGCACAGCCTCTGAATAATCCCTTCTGATACATCAATACTATGTATTCGTTCAAAGCGAATATAACGTTTTTTTCGGACAAATACACCCGATTCAATCCTTAATTCACCATCTTCAATACGATAGGTAAATCGAAACCATTCAATAATAGCTGTCACAATAACAAATAAACAAATACTACCTAAGATGGCCAATTGAATCGTCCCCGCTAATCCATCCTTATCCCCTCCAAAGACAACAACAATGATAATCGGAACAAGCATATCCTTAATGGCCTTTATCACATTCAACAACATAGCAATCGGATGCAATCGTTTCGGTTCAGACATCTTCTTCCTCCACACTTGCCATTTTCGAAATATATTGCCTCAATTCATCCGCCTCCTGTAAATCAAGAGCCGGAATCGTATGTACAGTCGCTGCAGTTGATACTTCCACTGACGCTAAATCATATTTACGTAAAAAAGGACCTTGGTTCGTTTCTACATGCTGAACACGAATCATCGGTACAAGCGTCCGCTTAATGACAAAAATCCCTCTTTGAATTTCAATTTCTGTCTCTCGCACTTCATAACGAAAACGGCGCCACTTAATTAAAGGTAATAGGTAGATCCCTAAGTATGGCTGAATGACCGATAATACAATTAGCCCCCCAATAATCCAAGGTGTCCAATCAAATATAATGGTTAACACAAGTACAGCAATCGTAATAATCCACGTAATCAAACATTCCAAAAAACCAATGATGCGCCATACCTTTAACGCCCTCGTTGATATTTGGTTCTGCAGCTCCATGAATTCACTCCTTCCCATGAGAAAAATCCTATTTTCACACTACTCCCCTTCAGTATACTATATCTATTTGTTCACTTCTTTTTCTTTTATTTTTACTTCACTATACTTTTAAGCAAAGTGATGGAGCCTGGAGCTAAACACTAAAACGATTTAAGAATGTTATACTTTCTTGTACTTTTCCAAAAAACTTTACTTCTTCCACAAAAAAAACGGCCTTTCCTCGATTGAATTATCGAGGAAAGGCCGTAAACTTGATTTATTCTTTTGTTATAAGCTTTTGTCCAGCCTTATTATTAATGGCTTTGTTTTTCACGTCTTTGGCTAGAGCTACGGTTGCCATGACCATTCGATTTACGGTTATTCGAACGTTTAGCACCGAAATCTTTTCTGCCAGATGAGCTGCGTCCGTTACGATTTCTATTATTAGAGCTGCCGCCACGGTTACGATCACGACGCATTGGCATTGGTGCTTCATCTGTTAATTTAACAGGCGTTTGATCCGGCTCTTTTGTTAATGTTTTCAACATTGCAGCTACTAAATCAACCGCTGTATGCTTTTGCATTAACTCCTCTGCTTGTGCAAGGTATAAGGAAAGATCTTCATTTTCAATTGTGTTTTGAATTTTTTCTGTAACAGCTTTTTGTTGTCCTTCTAACGCTTCTGTCAAAGTTGGTGTCTTCATTTTCACCATACGCTTTTTCGTTGTATGTTCAACAGCTTGTAATTGACCTCTTTCTCTCGGAGTAACAAATGTAATCGCTACACCATGTTTACCTGCACGTCCAGTACGTCCAATACGGTGAACGTAGCTTTCTGGATCTTGAGGAATATCGAAGTTATACACGTGCGTAACACCTGAGATATCCAAACCACGTGCCGCTACGTCTGTTGCAACTAATACATCAATGTTACCCTCTTTAAATTTCTTTAACACAGACAAACGCTTCGCTTGACTTAAATCACCGTGAATTCCTTCAGCCATATAACCTCGGATATTTAAAGCAGATGACAGTTCATCCACACGACGCTTTGTACGACCAAATACAATCGCAAGCTCTGGTGTTTGAATATCAAGAAGACGCGCTAACGTATCGAACTTCTCATTTTCTCTTAAATCGACATAGTATTGCTCAATACGGTCAACTGTCATTTCTTTTGCTTTTACACGTACAAGCGTTGGATTTTGCATGAATGTTTCTGCGATTTTACGAATTGGGTCAGGCATTGTTGCTGAGAATAACAATGTTTGTCTCTCTTCTGGAACAGTAGACAAAATAGACTCAATATCTTCAATGAATCCCATGTTTAACATTTCATCTGCTTCATCAAGTACCACTGTGTGTACATTGCCTAAACGGATGTTTTTACGTTTAATATGGTCAAGTAAACGACCTGGTGTACCAACAATAATATGTGGTTTTTTCTTTAAAGCACGGATTTGACGATCGATATCTTGACCACCATATACCGCTAGTACACGCGCTCGTTTTCCGTAGCCAAGTTTGAAGAGTTCTTCAGAAACTTGAATCGCAAGTTCACGTGTTGGAGCAATGACAATTCCTTGTACATTCTCGTCATTTATATCGATATTTTCCATTAACGGAATACCAAATGCTGCTGTTTTACCTGTTCCAGTTTGAGCTTGACCGATAATATCTTTCCCTTCAAGCGCTAACGGAATCGTTTGAGCTTGAATCGGACTCGCTTCCTCAAATCCCATTTTTTCAATTGATTTCATAGACGTTCTATCTAATCCTAATTCGCTAAACAATGTCAATGTGTTCGTGCTCCTTTTAATATCATTAAATTTATCTGTGCATGTTGCAACGGTTCTTGTTCAAATTACAACAAATGTGACGGAGGTTGTACTTTACCTCGTATAAAGAAAATTCACCAATTGGCTCATCTTCAGGCAGATAGATGCGTAGTTGCACTTATCCTATTCCCCTAAAATCGGCAGTTGTTTCAAGATCATTTCTACACTGACGATATATACCATAATAGTATAAAAAAGGAGCTGTAATCACCTAAACAACTACCTTATTAGTTCGGCTGAACTCAATATATGGATTTAACAAATAACATACATCAGCCTTCTCTTACTGTGCTGGATGCAATAGCAAATACACATTACTATGTTTGTAAACATAGGCGCATTTTATTACTCGTATATATAGCCAAGATGAAATTCAAATTGGAAAAGTTAAAGTAGCATAATCGGTGATTGAACCGAACATTTAGGTGAGGGCTGCTGCACCTTACTTTTTCATGCAGCCGATGGAGCTGCCTATCTAACTTGACGAGAGCCAAGATTCTATACAAAAAACAGGCACGGTGCGTTGAGGAAATGCAGAAGTGGATAAGCGTATAGCCTACTTCCCTATGAGCAACTAAAGCCGCCATCTTAGGCAGCTTTTATTTATAATCAAGACGCTCGGCCTATTTAATCTAAAAGTACATAGTCCTTCAAAATCAAAATCATGAAATCGTGCATGTTCATGACAAAACTTGAATAACTTGAACTGACTTAACAACATAAAAAATGAATACGTTATTAAGGCGTTTAAACCCATACTATATATTATCATTTTACAACCACTATTGCAATAAAGGATATCCAATTACCAACCTCACTTAAAATGCTCGCTCCATTTAATCATATTGTTTCCCAAAACCCTAACATTATATAATACGGCTTAAACATTAAAATGAACAAAATTATGTATAGCTTTTAAAAACAGCCTGTTAAATGGTAAAATATATCTAGATTAATCACACTTCAAAATAAAACAGAGGAATAACCATGAAACTATATACACTTAAACTCCCAGAATGTGAAGAAATTCACCATACCTTACAAACTTTAGAGAGAAATGTAATCATCCTAACTGAACAAGAGGCATTAGCAACTATACAAAAGCAGAACCATAATCAAATGCTCTTTATCTTACCTTTATATTATTCAAAAGAATCGATATATTTACTAAAAATCATCGAGCTTATCGACAAGTATGAAATACCAATATTATTTGTTTATAAACGCACCAAAAGAATGAAGGAGCCCTACGCACTTCCGAAAAAAACAATCTACGAGACCATTCAAATTCCCGCTGACCTAATAGAAGTAAAATTAAAATTAAAGTCTTTACAAAATATTTGCATACAATTATATACAGCAAAAGTAAAAGAGCAGGAGCTCGAAAGCATTCGCAACCGAATAAGAGCGGATTTAACTCTAGCTAAACATATCCAACAACTTGTCTTGCCTCCACCTATTTCAGAAACAGACATAGAAATTCAAGGGATTTTCCAACCATCTAGTGAGATATCTGGTGATTTATTCTTTTGGATGCATATAGACGAGGGAGAGTACGGACTTATTATGATTGACGTTTCCGGAAAAGGTGTGTATGCGGCTCTTATTAGTATGGCCATACGTTCCTTAATGCCTGGCTTAGTCAAGCGCGTAAAAGATCCGTTTAAAATAACAAAAGAGTTACATGAACATATGGGAAGATTGTTTCAAAAGTTAGACGAGGAGACATATAAATCCACCTATTTCACTGCATTTATTGCATATATCAATACAAAAGAACGCCAATTTCAATATGTCAACAGCGGCCATCCACCAGCTATTATTTATTGTCCACATACAGAGAATACACACATATTAGCAACCAATTCTATTCCTATTGGACTGAATCCGCATTTAGACATCGAAAAACATTCATTTTATTACGAACCCGGCAGTCGTTTCATTGTCTATACGGACGGTTTAATTGAATCACCTAATCACCCAAATATTTTACGTTTTGATACGCTTCAAAAGGAATTTAAAGAAAAGATTCATCAAGACACATCCACCCTCCTTCACGAAATATTAGTTTCACGAATGAGGCACTCCGAAATCAATGATGATATTTGTTTAATCGCAGGTACCCTTTATTAGAAAGTTTTCCTCCAATCCCTTTAAAAACCTCAAATAAAATAAAAATCGGTTTACCCATGCGAGTAAACCGGCTTTTGTTTATTTTTGTAATGCCTGAACAACTTCTTCTAAACGCATACCTCTTGATGCTTTTACAAGAATAAGATCATTAGCTTGCGTATGTCTTTTTAACTCTTCAATTAATTGCTGCTTATCTTGAAAAGAAAATACACGATTCTCCTCAAATGTTTCACGCGCACCTATGGCAATATGTTCAGCAAGAGGACCATAAGTAAATACTTCATCAATTTCATCTTTTGAAATACGTTGACCAATTTTCAAATGAAAATCCTGCTCTTGTAAACCTAATTCCAACATATCACCGAGCACAAGAATTTTTCGATCAAATCCGGAAAGCCCCTCAATTAATTCAATCGCTGCTTTCATTGATGTAGGACTAGCATTATAAGCATCATTAATGACCTTTTCTCCTTTAGCCCCTTCAACTATTTCCATTCGCATATTCGTTAATCGAATCGAAGCTAGCCCTTCTTCTATTTTTACTTGATCCACCTTCAATTCCTTAGCTGCTAACATAGCTGCTAAAGCATTCATCACATTATGATTCCCAAGAACCGGAATTTCGTAAGAACCGACTAATGTACCCGCGACCTTATAAGCTGTACTATCATTTCGTTGTTCAATTGAAGTTACATACAAATCATTCTCACTAGAACGACCGAAAGATTGGATACGCAAATCTTTATCTCGATTTTGGATTTGCTCTGACAATAAAGGTTCATCTCCGTAATAAATAAATGTTCCTTCATCAGCGAGACCCTCGATAATTTCTAGCTTTGCACGAGCAATTTCTTCTCTTGATCCCAAATCTAACAAATGAGATTCCCCAATATTTGTAATAATCGCAACATCAGGGCGAGCTAGCTTCGAAAGAAACTCAATTTCCCCTCGATTACTCATCCCCATTTCTAAAATGGCTACTTCTGTATCCTCTGTCATCGACAAAATCGTTAGCGGTAATCCTAAATGATTATTAAAATTCCCACTTGTCTTATGTACCTTATAAGTCGTCGCTAAAAGAGCAGCGGTCATATCCTTTGTTGTCGTTTTTCCATTGCTGCCTGTCACGCCAATTACTTTCACATTCAACTGTCCACGATAAGCTCTTGCTAGTTCTTGTAATGCCACTTCTGTATCCTCCACGATAATAAGGGGGATATCCTTCGGTGGATTCGGGACATTTTGCTGCCATAAAGAAGCAGCAGCTCCTTGTTGAATTGCTTTCTCGACATACTTATGACCGTCGACTTGCTCTCCAAGCAGTGGAACAAACAAATTATTCTGCTCTACTTTCCGAGAATCAATCGATACGCCAGCAACCTGAACAGACTCCCATTCTGCAATTACATTTAGGCCACCTACCATCTCATGAATCTGCTTTAACATGCGATTTATCATATTTTTCGTTCCTCCTATAGGCTGTTTCATTATAAAACAAAGCAGAAGCCTATACATTCTAGCGCTTCTGCCTACATCCTACCTCATCTAATTAACAAATAAATAACAATAGTTATACTGTATATTTAATTTTTTGTTTCTCTTCATAACGTTCTTGCGCAAGTTGGACGAGCTTTTCAATTAAAACTGGATATTCCACCCCTGTATGCTTCCATAATAACGGGAACATACTAAATGGCGTAAAACCAGGCATTGTATTTACTTCATTAATATAGAAGTCCCCTTCTTTTGTTAAAAAGAAATCTGCACGAACCAACCCTGAACAATCTAACGATTTAAACGCGGTAATGGCCATTTTAGATAATTCTGCGTACTGCTCTTCTGTCACATCACCTGGAATAACCATTGTCGACTTACCATCTGTATATTTTGCTGTATAATCATAGAAGTCTTTTCCTGAAATAATTTCTCCTGCAACCGAGCAAGCAGGAGAATCATTTCCAAGCACACCAATTTCAATCTCGCGTGCTGTAACGCCTTCTTCGATAATAATTTTTCGGTCAAACTGAAACGCCTCTACGAACGCCTTCTCCAATTCCTCACGGTTAGAACACTTACTGATTCCAACACTTGAGCCTAAATTCGCCGGTTTTACGAAATTAGGATAGCCGAGTTCTGCTTCTACTTGGTTATAGACTTCTTCTCGATTCGCTTCCCATTCAGAACGAATTAACCATGTATACTTAACTTGCGGCAAGCCCGCTTGTGCAAAAATATTTTTCATAATAACTTTATCCATACCTGCCGATGACGCTAAAACACCATTACCTACATATGGTAAGTTTAATAATTCAAACATCCCTTGAACCGTACCATCTTCACCATTTGGCCCGTGCAATAGCGGAAATAAAACATCATAGCCATCTTCATTTGTTTCATTCGCTTTTTGCAAAGAAAGCGGAGCTACTTGACTTCCATTTGGAAATGCTAATTCTTCAACGTTTTCAACTGGTGCTGTCAATTGCGGCCCTTTCACCCAAGCTCCTTCTTTTGTTATGTAAATCGGATATATATCAAATTTCTCCAAATCAAGTGCTTTAATAACCGCCATTGCCGTTTGTAAGGAAACCTCATGTTCTGCAGATTTTCCACCATAAAGCAAGCCGAGTTTAGTTTTCATTTATGTGACCTCCATTATTCTTTTCACCATTATTTATTGTATCATTTCTCAACAAAAACGAACAAAGTTTTATTAAATAGAGTGCGTTACATAAATTTGTTAATTATTACTATTGTGTAACATACATATTTATCGAATGACATTCATTGCATTCTATGTCACCACACAACTAATTATATGTGAAACTTCATTCGGCAACGAAATTTATCCTACACTAAAAGAACACTAAGCCCCTGCTGATGAAAGTTTCACTTTATCATTTATTTAATACAATTGACCATTCCTTCGTTTTCCATAAAAAAGTAATATAAGCATCGGGTTCTTGCTTCTGCAGCTCATAGTAATAATCCAGCATGTCATCCATATTCGTGAAATCCCCTACTACCCATATTGGAATCTCCATTTTCACTCTCGTTTCAATAGCATGTTTAAGAGAAAAAACAACCCCTTCAGAGAGCATAGCAGACAACTCCTCAAGCATTTCCACTGGTATAATAGGTAAATCTCGTTTTTTCCTCAAACCAAACCACGTTCTATCTGTTTTTAATCCTTCAAGCTTTAAAGAAATAACACTGCCTAACATTTTATAATACATAGGTAATGAACGATAATAAATTTTACTAAACCATCCATCGTCCTGTGATAAGTAAACAAACTGATTATGTAATTTGGAAAAGAACGGCTGTTTTAAATGATGCTTCATATGCCCAAGATAGAGCAGCTCAGCCAACTCCATTCCGCTCAATTCATCTAAACTATCCTCTTCTTGAAAGTCAATCCAACAAAACTCACCATACGTTCTCACATCTTGTTTAATAAATTTCGCTACACCTTCACTCGGTACATAATCTAAAGCAACATTTAAATTAAATTGTGTATCACCATAATCATGTTTTAACAACAAAAGATGTTGCAATGGCTTTTCTAAAGAATTAACAAACTCCCAAAAGCTCATCCCATTTGAAATCACAAAACGTTCAGAAGCTTGCACATGCATATATAAGATTTCCCTAATCTCATGCTTCATAACCCACTTCCCTCCGACCTTTCCGTGGAATTAGAGCGCTCATTTTATCAATTTTCTTACTTCTTCACAATCACATGATATTTCGTTAACCTTGTACATTCATTTAAAGTCATACTATCATACCACTAAAGTGGAATAAACCCTTGAAGGCAGAACAAAGTTCATTCCATTTAGGAAATATCACCATATAATGGTTAAAATAAGGGATTACAGGAGTATTTTATACATAAACAGTGTAAAATTAGACACTAAAACATAGTGACAATTTGCTCATTCACAAAAAAAGAAACACCATTCCAAAAGATAGGACGGTGTTTTTTTTAGAATTTCTTAATCTCTCCAGGCGTTTATACCACCACTAACATTCTCAATTTGTTCGAAACCTAATTTTTTAAGTATTTTTGCCGCACCTATACTTCTCATTCCACTATGACAAATGATAACTACCGGCTTCTTTTTATCCAACTCATTCACTCTTTGCTTTAACAAGTGAAGGGGGATGTTGCCAAATTGCGGTATATGACGGTCGTTATATTCAACTTCAGAACGAACGTCAATATACTGTTTTTTTACCTTTAACGATAAATCATTCGCTAAATCTTCTGTTGTAATACTCTTAACCCCTTTTACTGGTAAAACCTTAGACAAAGCAAACACGGCTATTGTTACAAACATGAGCAACGTGATCCAAGACATCTATTCTCCCCCTCTATATACCGACTTATGTATGTATATTTTTATCTTAGTAACCTTCCTTCTTTTTTGTCAAACAAGTCTTCTCTGTAAAGATATAGCTATAAAAAAATCCAGAGCAGCATCACCGCTCTGGATTTTATATCATTATGACACTTGCTTCACTTGTTCATCTGCTGCTGAAGGGTTAAATTGCCCTTCCCATTTAGAAATAACAATTGCTGCTAGCGAATTTCCGATTACGTTTACAACTGTACGTCCCATATCTAGAATACGGTCAATACCCGCAATAAACGCTAAACCTTCAACTGGGATTCCAACAGTTCCAAGTGTCGCTAATAATACAACAAATGATACGCCTGGAACTCCAGCAATCCCTTTCGATGTAACCATTAACACAAGCATTAATGTAACTTGATCCATAATACTCATATCAATACCGTACATTTGCGCAATAAAGATGGCTGCTAATGCCTGATATAAGGTTGATCCATCAAGGTTAAATGAGTAACCTGTCGGGATAACGAAAGAAGCGATATGTTTCGGACAACCTGTTTTTTCCATTTTGTCCATAATTCTTGGAAGAACCGCTTCAGAGCTCGCTGTTGAGAAAGCTAAAATCAATTCTTCTTTTAAGATTTTAATCAGTTTAAAAATACTAAAGCCAGCTAATTTTGCGATAAGCCCTAATACAACTAGAACAAAGAAAATCATCGTTCCATATACAGAAAGAGCTAACTTCCCTAATGGAATCAGGGAGGCCAAACCAAACTTAGACACTGTTACCCCAATTAATGCAAATACACCGAATGGAGCAAATTTCATAATCATATTCGTAACATAGAACATCGCCTCTGCTACTCCGTTGAAGAATTGCAGAACCGGCTTTCCTTTATCTCCAATAGCTGCGATTCCAAGCCCTAGCATAAGCGAGAAGAAAATAATGGCAAGCATATCACCATTTACAATAGCTGCAATTGGATTAGTTGGGACAATATGGACGATCGTCTCAATAAAACCCGCTTCTTCCTTATGCTCTGCTGTATCTACATAACTCGAAATGTCAGTTTGTTCTAATTTATCCATATTCACACCAGCACCAGGCTGAAGAACATTCGCTGCTATAATTCCAACGATAATCGCAATCGTGGTAACGATTTCAAAGTAAAGGATTGCTTTACCACCAATTTTACCTACAGCTTTCAAATCACCGACACCTGCAACAGCAACAACAATACTTGCCACAACAATCGGTACAACAATCATTTTAATCAGACGTAGAAAGATATCTCCGATTGGCTGCAAATATTCTTGAGCAGTTGTATTACCATAAAAAATAGCCCCTACAACCACACCAATCAGTAAACCAATGAAAATCTGGCTAGCTAAACTTAATTTGAATTTTTTCATACATCCCTCACCTTTCATGATAGTTTTTGTAAAAAAACAGTTGTTTCGGTAAAGGAAACAAAATTGTTGATAAAAAGAAAGCCTTTTTTGCAGCTAAAAAGAACTTTCTTTTGACCAAAAAAAGACACAACCCGTGCCTTTATCACAAAGATTCACATATTGTTTCCTTTAAGTCGCTTACGAGGTTAGCTGTCGGGTTAGGATTTGGAAACAAATTGCCCTTTCATTTCTGAATTCACCCCTAGCAGAAAGTTCTGCAAATTCGGGTCCCCCGCTCTAAAAAGATTCAGCGAAATAACACCCTCAATTCATACTATCTCAAAATCATAAATGTGTAAACGTTTTTTTATATCTCAATAGTTATTTTCTCTGGATGAAGTCTCTTTTATTCTGGATTTAACCGCTTTCTATCTATGTTATTTATTTGCAATAGAATTTTTATAATTATATTAATATAAATAATTTTCTGAATAAAACATTTATTCAGAAAACAAAAAAGGACTTCACTATGGAAGACCCTTCAGTAAATTAAAACTATTTCTCCAGTAACCCAACTAAGAAATAACGCCATTTCTCACGAGTTGAAAACGTGTTATACGTATCTAAGTTTACCTTTTCTGTTTGAATTGGAGTAATAAACATTGAATGATTTTTCGGAATTGCCCTTGGTGTAATAAGCACCATCTCTCCTTCTGCTGGACCAGAAGTAATCTCAAGCTTTTGATTCGCTCTTAATCCCGCTGTAACATATTGTTTATTCACATATCCATTGTTTGTTAACTTAAATACAAAGAGGTCGTCCTTTCCATACACCGTTTTCTCCGGAATCGTCGGAACATCTACCGCTTCATTTGTAACGACCGTCATATCTACCTTTGAACCGAGGGCTAGCGACGATATTCCTTCTTCATCCGCTTCCATTACGACTTGAAACGGAAACATCGATTTTTGATTAAGAGAAGGTTCTGACGCTGGATAGTTTTCCACACGTCCAACTGTACCATTAATCCCTTTCTCTAAACGCGGAGATGTAATTTTAACTGGCATCCCAACTGCTGTTTTGTGTAACTGCGACTCCGAAAGAACACCTTTTACAGCTTGTTGAGTAGAGGCAATAGTCACCACTGGATTGTTAAGTGATTGATTAATCTGTTTCACAACCCCATCCACTTCTGCATCAATCGTAAGCGGCCCGCTGAGTTCATTCATCGCTGTTAATTGTGAATCCAGCCTTGTCTTTCTCTCTTCTAATTTACTTTTTTCTAATTCTTGTTTATAAATTTCTTGTTCAAGTGTGCTAATAATTAAATCAGAAGAAGCATTGCGATCCAAACTTACACCATCTTGCACAATTTCCGAAACCGTTGAAGCAGTAGGAACTTGCGTTTTGTAATCCGTTAACTTCTTAATATATGCCTCTATTTCCGTTATCGCACCAGTTATCTCAGTAATTTCCCGCTCAACTTCCCCTTTATTTTTCTCTAAATCCTTTACTTCGTATTCAAATAAAGGTGTACCCGCCGTTACTTCTTCCCCCTCTTTCACAAGAAATCGTTGAAACTCTTTACCCGATTCATCAAAGTACACTTCATATTCCTCAGCAGGGATTGTAACCCCCTTCGTCTCAAACGTTTCCGTTACGGTTGCGGCCTTAACTTTTGTCCAATCTTCCACAAAAATCGAACGCGATACTTTACTGTCCTCTTTTGTAATTAAATAGAGGTTCGTTGCCAGTAACGCACCTGAAACTACTACAGCTGAAAGTACTTTCCATCGTTTCATCTTTCTTCATCCCCTCAAACAAATACGCTCACTTTTACATAGGCCAATAATGCATTCAAAAGCCAAATTGCTATATAGCTTAAAACAATAACCGCCAGCAAGGCATATGTATTTCGCTCCGTCATTTTTTTCAGATAATAATACTGTATGGCAATCACAAGCACTTGAAAAATTGTAATTTCACTAAACAAATGAATAACATATTCTTGTGAAACTAGATACTGACTGATTACTCCTAAAGAGAAAGGATTTGCATCATGATTAATATCCATATAAACAAAAAAAGGAAGGAGAAGTACTTTTTCTAACAATTGCACAATAAATATAATCATTTGGACAATTAAAATTTTTAAATACGCAATATCTGTTAAAGCCCATACAAATAGAGCAATGAGAAACAAATAAATCGTTGGATAAAGAAGTCCTGCTACAGCATTTCCTGCTAGAATAAGCAGCTTGCCCATTTCAAATTCACTTTCACCTACCCCAACGAGCTCTTTCGAAAACGATTCTGAGCCAATTCCAAGAAATCCATATAAGCAAAAAAGAAGAAGACTAGCGACATATAGAATTACAATATTTCTTCCGATATGTGTCACTGCTTCTGCATCTTGCAACTTATATCGACTTCTTTCTGGCGTAAACAAACCTTTCATTAATCTTACCTGGTAAATCATTATCTGTTCCCCCATGTGTTTGGAATATTCTTCTCTATTCTACTTCAAATTTCACCCAAAGGGCAGAATAAACCATTAAAAAACTAACTCTTTTCACCTATAACAAATACTACATTCACTATATCCTGTACAATAGAGTTATGATTGTGAACCCTAACCTGTAATGTATGAATAGTGTACACCCAATAAATACACCTAAAGGCTATTTTCTTCCCTTTAGCAATTCACTAGTATTCCTGGTAGAATAAAATAAATACTATTTTGTTTTATTATGAAGGGAGAGGTACACCCTGCAATCCTATATCAATCAACTAGATGGGGTCTTCCCCTCCGTTTGCTCGCTTGATTGTCCCGATCAATGTGGTCTGCTGCTTCATAAGAAAGACGGGAAAATCATTAAAGTCGAGGGGGATTCTACCCATCCAGTTACTAAAGGGAATATTTGCAATAAAGTTCGGAATATGACAGCTCGCATATATGATTCCAAGCGTCTGTCACAACCATTAAAGCGGATTGGTGCGAAAGGAGAAGGAAAATTCGTTCCAATCAGTTGGGAAGAGGCCATTGATACTATCACCTCCAAATGGAAAACCTTGATTAATCAACATGGGCCCGAAAGCATTCTGCCCTACAGTTTTTATGGGAATATGGGAAATCTTAGTGCAGAAGGAATGGATCGGCGCTTCTTTCACAAGCTCGGCGCTAGCAGGCTTGAGCGCTCCATTTGCAACGCAGCTGGTGCAACTGGCTACAGCTATACGATGGGCGGCTCTTTCGGCGTTGACCCCGAAGAAACCATTCAGACGAAGCTTTTTATCATGTGGGGAATCAATGCTGTAAGTACAAATATGCATCAAGTGACAATTGCCCAGCAGGCTAGAAAAAACGGTGCAAAAGTTGTGGTTATTGATGTGCATAAAAATCAGACTGGAAAATGGGCCGATTGGTTTATTCCTATTCTGCCTGGTACAGATAGCGCCCTAGCCCTCGGCCTCATGCATATTTTATACGCTGAGAATCTAATCAATCAGTCCTTTCTCGATGAATATACGGTGGGCTCTGCTGAACTACGCGAACATGTCCGCCAATATGACCCGGCTACAGTCTCAGCTATTACTGGTGTTTCCATTGATGATCTTTATACATTAGCTCGTATGTACGGCAGCACCACTCCATCATTCATTCGAATCGGTAACGGCTTGCAGCATCATGATAATGGCGGAATGGCTGTACGAACAATCGCCTGTCTTCCTGCTCTTACCGGTCAATGGGTCGTAAAGGGCGGCGGTGCTACGAAAGGAAACTCCGGTTACCTGGCATTTAACACGAATGCCCTGCAGCGGCCTGACTTATTACAAAATAAGAAAACACGTGTCGTTAATATGAACCAAATTGGACAGGCCCTTTTAACAAAAGAAAAACCTATTCGCTCTTTATTTGTTTACAATTCCAACCCGGTCCTTGTGGCCCCCAATGCGAATAAGGTTCAGCAAGGGTTGATGCGCGAAGATTTATTTACCGTTGTCCATGATTTATTTTTAACCGAAACAGCCATGTATGCTGACCTAGTCCTGCCAGCTGCTTCGTCTTATGAAACGGAAGACTTCTATACTTCATACTGGCATAATTACGTACAATTACAAAAACCAGTAATAGAAACATACGGTGAGTCAAAATCCAATGTTGAGTTATTCAAACTGTTAGCCGCTAACATGGGCTTTGAGGAAGCATCTTTTCAAGATTCAGAGGAAGATATGATTCGTCAGGCATTAGATTTTCCTGATAACCCTTATCTAGAGGGAATTACCTATGAATCTCTTTCAGAAAATCAATTTGTTAAAGCTAAGATGAGCCCGCTCTTCCCAGGTAAACTGCGAACACCTAGCGGCAAAATTGAACTCTATTCTGAACAAATGAAACAGCATGGATACGAACCACTGCCAACGTATACTCCCATTGTTACAGACTCTGATTTGCCATTTTTATTCATACCGGCGCCAAATCATAATTTCTTGAACTCTACTTTTTCCAATAATGATAAACATATCTCAATGGAAAAGGAACCAAAACTGCATATGAACATAGCAGATGCTCTTAAACTAGGAATCGATACCGACGATATGGTCCGTATCTGGAACGAGCGCGGTGAATGTATCTTAAAAGCGGCTCCCGGTGATAATGTCCTAGCTGGCGTCCTTGTTAGCCAAGGATTATGGCAGAACACTTCCGATAAGAAGCAGCACATCAATGCTCTTACTCCAGATCGACTTGCTGATATGGGGAACGGTGCCGTCTTCTTCTCCGGCCGAGTCAATCTTGAAAAAGTGTTATAGTTCCTGAAAAATAATTCATTTATTGAATAAAAGTCCGATTTCAACATCAATCGGACTTTTTCTTATCCCTTATTGTTATTCAGTTATGTCAGTCAAATTAAGCGGGTTATTAAATCAAAATAAGAGAAAAACAGAAAAAAGGTGATTCAATGAAACTTCTATATGGCATAACCGGTTTCTATAACGCAAAAGAGGTTCCCCCGCCAAGCATTGAGGAAAAACGATTTAAAGATATCTGTTATTCAGTCCTCCTCCATCATAATGGAACGGTTTTATCCTTTCACACACAACTGGAGGCTACTAACTTTTATCAAGTTCAAGTGAAGGTTTTCAATCGACTTATTTATATCCTTCTCAATGCTCACTATCCTATCATCGCCTTTGCTGCAGAGGTTAAAGACTCTTATATCCTATTCACTAATGAATCTATTCTCTCGCAAGAATTTAGCCCTTATTATACCGTTTACAGTAAAGAAGAGTTAAGTAAACCTTTTTCACTTAATACCGAACACTCATTAAACGATGCCGAACTTCAACAAGTTGCTTATTGGAAACCAGAGAAAATCGGAGACCTTCTCTTTAATTTTTGGGATTAAGGCGATTTAAAAATTCACAATCTCTTCTCCCAAAAACTGACTAAAGGCTGCGGCTTCGTTTGTTTCTACTTTTGTTAATATATATGTAGCTGATGCAGGCGGACTAATTCGATTACTTTTTACTTCTAGCAATTTACCCATACTTATTTCTTCTTTCACCATCGAACGAGGCAAATAAGAAATACCAAGTCCTTGTTCGATAAATTTCTTTGTGATTTCTACCTGATTAACTGCCATTGTTCGAACATTTGGATACAATCGCTTAATATCATGCAACAGGTCATTCCAATAGGCAGGATGATTATGCGTAATTAACCGATACGTATGTAATCCCGCCTTTTCATCCAAACTTACATCATTAGGCCCCACTAATATAACCGGTTCTTCATGAATCATCTGGCACTGAATATTCGTTTGTATAGGTTTAACTCTTGTTAATCCTATATCTGCTCTTCCTGCACTCACTTCTTCACCGATTTCATACGATTTCAATACATTGATTAACACTTCTATATCAGGATACTGATCCATAAAACTGCGTAATAAGAAAGGCAATACCGATGAAGCAATTTGCGGTGCCGTTGCAATACTTAATTTACGTTTATAGCCTTGTTTCCACGCTTCGAATTCGTCTAATCCTTGTTCATATTGAGCAAGAATCTCCCTTGCATACGGAAGAAAATGATGCCCTGCCGCTGTTAACGCAACATGTTTACCGACTCTTTCAAACAACTGACTATTTAATTGTTCTTCTAATCTTTTTATATGCTTTGTAATCGCAGGCTGCGTTACAAACAATTCTTCTGACGCTTGACGAAAGTTTTCATACTGTGCGGCTATTATAAACGTTTTAATCCATTTAATATCCATAACGACTCCCTATTATAATAACATTTTGTTATTAATTTTTTCTTTTTTGTTAATTTTTATTATATATCCCATCAAGTATAATTCCATTAACACAACTATTTCATGATAGGAGCGAGTGAAAATGGGAAAAATGCAAGCAACAAACGATCATTGGAATGCCAATCTATATGATATCAAACATGCCTTCATATCTCAGTACGGGAATCATTTAGTCGAATTATTAGCTCCCCAAAAAGGAGAAAGAATTCTAGATCTTGGCTGCGGTACAGGCGACTTAGCTAACAAACTATTAAAATCAGAATGCGAGATTATAGGGGTGGACCAATCTCCTAACATGATTCAACAAGCAAAAGAGAAATATCCGCATATTGATTTTAGCGTACAAGATGCCACAAACTTAAGCTATCAGAACGAATTTGATGCGGTATTTTCTAACGCTGTCCTTCACTGGATAAAAGAGCCAAGTGCTGCGCTTCATTGTATTTTCCATAGCTTAAAACAAGGTGGAAGATTCGTGGCAGAGTTTGGTGGAAAAGGTAATGTACAAACGATTACAAATGAAATCATGAGGCAATTCGCAAGCTTAGGAATGACAGAACAAGCTGAGAAGTTTCCATGGTATTATCCAAGCATCGGTGAATACTCAGCTTTAATGGAGGAGACTGGATTTAGAGTTACCTTTGCGCAGCATATCGACCGACCAACTCCTTTGGACGGCGAGAATGGATTAAGAAATTGGATTGAAATGTTTGGCGGCACAATGTTTGAAGGGGTAACAAAGGAAACAAGAGAAATAATCATAACGAAGGTCGAACAACATCTAAAAGAACATTTATATATAGACGGTCAATGGGTAGCAGATTATAAACGAATTCGGGTGATTGGAGTAAAAGAATAACAAACTCAAAATACATTTTAGGCTAGCAGGGGGAGAGAGCTCTCCCCCTGCCCCCATTTAAGACGTATTCATCCTCTTCTGATTGTATACTTTCTTAAGTACAAGGCTATGCTAAACCGTAGGCTCACACGAAGTGAATCAACAAGCCACAGTATCATATGACATAGCCGAGTACAAAAAAAGACAAAACCTAATAAGATTTCGTCTTGAATATCTTCATCTTATAACAGAGCTTGCTACCAATCAGCTTCCATTCTTATCATGATTAAACACTTGGTCAATCGCATCGACAAACGAATCATCTTTTACTCTTACATAGCGCTTTGCCATATTTAAATCTTTATGTCCAGCTAATTTTGAAACGGTAAGCACATCCACTCCATTATCAATTAACCTTTGGCAAAATGTATGACGTAATTTATGCGGATGTACATTATATTTTTTCAAAAGATACTGCACAGAACGCGGTGTCATCCTTTGATTATAACTTGAGATGAATAAAGGCTCTGCTTGTTCTTTTAATGAATCGAGATAATTTTTCAAATGCGCTTGAGCTGCATCTGTTAGCGGTACTGTTCGATCGATCTTTCTCTTCGCATTCCGCACCTGGATATACCACTTATTACTTTCTACCACAATGTCTTCGCAGTCTAAATCACATAATTCTGAAACACGAATACCGGTATGTAACAACAGATAGACAATCGTAATATTGCGTAAATTCCCTTCTGCTACCACCATTTTTAATAAAGCCGCTTGTTCCTCATCACGTAAAGAATCAGGAGCTTCTTGCTTCGCTTCATTTACTCTCCGCTCCACAGACAGCATTACCTGCGGTTTACCAAGGTATTTATAAAAAACAGATAATGCCATATAATGTTTTTCAATAGTGCCTGAACTTTTCTTGGAATTTTCTAAAAAGTCGAGATACATTTGTATATGTTCTGTCTCTACTGACTCTACTTTCATTTTACTATACTCATAAAATTGCGAAAGAACACCAGTATATGTTTTAATTGTATTCTCCGATTTACCTTGACTACGCAGCCATTCAGCAAACGAGAGTATCACTGCTTCTTTAGTAGAATCCATCGCTAATCCCCCAATGGCAAATACAGAATTAGCATTATTTTAACATACATTTTTCCAGAAGGCGAAAATACCGTTGTTTGAAGTGTATCTTTCCAAAGAAAGATACACTTCACCTATTCCATAATCCCCTTATACTGTCCATTGAATGTATAGCTTGAATCTGTATTTCTCATGGCTTCTAGTACTCGTTCTGTGAATACTTCCTCTACTTTCGAATCATATCCTAAGTAGCGGCATAACCTAATATTATTATTCTCTTCTTGTGCAAGTTGTACTTGACTCTCAATTTTTTTCATGAGCACTCCAGTAAATAATAAGTAAGGTACGAGAAAAATAGACCGATTTTTCAACAGCGTCAGTTCGGCAAGCATATCTTCAAACTTCGGTTCTGCTGCTACCAAATAACATATTCTAACATCCTCTATATGAGAGTGCTTCTTGACCAACTCTCCAATGGATTCTAAATCCTTTACAACATCCGGATCTGAACTTCCTCTTCCAATTAACACAATCACAGAAGAATCCGGATACCCCTCATTTTGTTCCAACACTCTTTCCACTACACTTTCAGCCATTTTCTCATGCACACCAATCGGTTTACCATAAGTCACTTGAACCCCAGGATACTGCTGAGATACCTTTTCTAGCTCAAGTGGAATATCATATTTTGCATGTACCGCTGTCAGCAGTAAAAGAGGTACGACAGCTATATGTGTGGCCCCCTGTTGGACACAAGATGAAAATCCTTCTTCAATAGAAGGAGAGGCAAGCTCAAGAAAACATACTTCTTGAATCTCTGCCTCCACATGTTTCTGACAACGGGAGAGAAAGGCAATCGCTTCCTCACAAGCTTTTTTGACCCTGCTTCCGTGACATACATATAGCACTGCCTGTTTCATTTACAACGCCTCGCTGATTGGTGATAAAGTTTGGATATTCTCCTTGAACCACTTTAGTTTTTCTCTGTAGCGTACGACTTCACCGATAATAATCATGCTCGGATTTTCAATTTGTTCTTCACGGACAATATCTACAATAGTCGCAAGCGTTCCCGTCACCGTTTTTTGAATATCCGTTGTCCCCCAATGAACAAGAGCAATTGGGGTATCTTCACTCTTCCCATGTTTCAAAAGTTGTTCGCGAATATAAGGAAGATTGCTTACTCCCATATAAATCGCTAATGTATCAATTCCCTTAGCTAAACTTTCCCACTTTTCATTTTCTTGTCTATCATTTTTATGATGACCCGTAACAAAGGCTACACTTGAACTGACATCCCTATGCGTAACAGGAATACCGGCATAAGCGGAAGCAGCGATGCCAGAAGTGATTCCCGGGACAATTTCAAATGGAATATTCTCCTTTACAAGCTCTTCTGCTTCTTCTCCACCTCGACCAAAAACGAAAGGATCGCCACCTTTTAATCTCGTCACAATCTTTCCGCTCTTCGCATAACGAATTAAAAAATGATGAATTGTTTCTTGTGTCATTGCGTGATGGTCTGGCTGCTTACCGCAATAAATAAGTTCTGCGCCTGTTTTTGCATAAGAAAGCAGTTCCTTATTGACAAGGCGATCGTATAAAATAACATCCGCCTGCTGTATACATTTGATTGCTTTTAACGTAATCAATTCTGGATCACCAGGCCCTGCACCTACTAAATATACTTTCGCCATGTTTGTGTTCCCCTTATTCATTGATGATGATTTCCTTATTTTTACCGATGCCCTAAAAAGAGCACTCTTATTATATTAAACCTTTTTCTGTCAAAATATTTGTTAATTGTTCAACACATTCGTCAATTGTGTAACGTTCTGTATCTAGTACAATTTCAGGGTTTTCTGGCTCCTCATACGGTGCACTAATACCTGTGAAGTTTTTAATTTCTTCATTACGCGCTTTTTTATAAAGCCCTTTTGGATCTCGCTTCTCACATGCTTCAACGGAACACTTAATGTACACTTCTAAAAACTCATTTTCTTCCACTAATTCCCTAACAAGATCACGATCAGCACGATATGGCGAAATAAAAGCCGTTAAAACAATTTGGCCGCTCTCCACGAACAGCTTCGAAACTTCACCAATTCGTCTAATGTTTTCTTTACGATCATCCTCATTAAATCCTAAATCTTTATTCAAGCCATGACGAACGTTATCACCATCTAGCACAAATGCTTGATTTCCTCGTTCAAATAATGTTCTTGCAAACGCATTTGCTACAGATGATTTCCCAGATGCAGACAATCCTGTAAACCAAAGAATAAAACTTTGATGCTTATTTTGTTTTCTTCTTTCATCCTTAGAAATAGATGCTTCATGCCAAACGATATTTGTACTCAATTGAATTACCCCTTCCTTATCGGTCCTATTATAAAAATTATTATTTTGTATAAAGACGTCATTTCAAAAAACTTTCAGCTATGTTGAAAAGTAGCTCTGGTTTCATGAAACCAGAGCTAGAATGAGCTAACAATCATTTTATTGAAAAGATTGTTTAACCAAACTCCTTATGAAAGAACTTCTTGTTTAAGCCCTTTAATTAATACTTCAACGACTTCAGGTCGGCTAAATGTACTTGGTGGAACTTCTCCACTGCGAAGCATTTGTCTAACCTTCGTTCCAGACAGGATAATATGTGATGAGCTGTCATGTGGACATGTTTTCGTTGTCGCCATTCCTTCACATTTACTGCAATAGAAGCTGTGCTCGAACTTCATTGGTTTAATGCCTAGCTCTTCTTCCTCAAATTGATCAAATAGCTTCTGAGCATCATATGTTCCATAGTAATCGCCAACACCTGCATGATCGCGACCTACGATAAAATGCGTACAACCGTAGTTTTTACGAACAAGCGCATGGAAAATTGCCTCTCTTGGACCTGCATATCTCATCGCTGCAGGAAATACACCTAATTGAACACGACTTTCAGGATAATAGTTTGATAGAAGCACTTCATAGCTTTCCATTCGAATAGCTGCAGAAATATCATCTGATTTTGTTTCACCAACTAAAGGATTTAAAAATAGACCGTCAACTGTTTCTAAAGCTGCTTTTTGAATGTATTCATGTGCTCTATGAACCGGGTTTCTCGTTTGGAAACCAACAATTGTTTTCCAGCCTTTTTCCTTGAAAATTTCTCTTGTTTCGATTGGATCGAATGTATATTCTGCAAATGTTTTTTCTGGTCTTTTCACTAATGTAATTTTACCGCCAACATATAATTCAGGGCGTTCATGTAACTTTTTAACACCTGGATGCTCTAAATCAGTTGTGCCATACACTAATAATGCTTCTCTTTCTTTATCCGGCTCATAAATATCTTCTACTTGAATCAAGCCGTATACTTCACCTTGATAGCTAAGTTTAGCCTTTTCTCCTACTTGCAAATCGCTTGCCACTTCTTTTAAAACCGGCAACGTAATCGGAATGCTCCAAGCTGTTCCAGAAGCTAATCGCATATTTTCTACAACATTCTCATAATCTGCTTTCGATAAGAAACCATCAATTGGGCTGTACCCGCCAATTCCAATCAATTCAAGATCACTTAAAGCAATCGCATCGATTTCTATTTCTCTATCAATTCCTTGAAGAGATGTTTCTGGATGATAAGCTTGGATTAATACTCCTCCATGTGGTTGTAAACTCATAATTTTTATCCTCCTAATTAGACAATTATACTCGGTTTTAAGGTTAAATTCCTCCGCCTTCTTCATGTATCGCTTGCTCTTCTTCTCGCATTGCTTTCATTAAGCTAATCGCTACCAATGTACCTACCATAACGCTTAGCAGCACAATAACGGAATACAAATCGCTTTCTAAAAAGAGCTTAACTAAAAAATAAGAAATAGCCAATGAAAATATAGGAGAAACAACCCAAATTCTAACAATTTTCTTTACAATATTCTTCTGAAAAAGCTCTTTACCATTTTTCGCTACCCCAAGACCAATAATCGCTGCGGAAGTGACTTGAGTAAGCGGGACAGGTAAGCCAAAGATGGAGCTAATACCAACTAGGACTGCACCTGTTCCGGAAATTAAAATCCCCTCTGGTTTTGAGAATTTTGTGATTTTCTTTCCGTTTGTTTCCAAAACTCGTTTTCCAAGGAAAATGGCCCCGATGGCTACAAATGCCCCGCCAATCCATATTCCTTTTGTCACAGAGATCATCCCCGCACCTACAAGCGGGCCTACTGCGTTAGCCACATTGTTCATACCAGCCGAGAAAGCTTCAAGGAAACCGGCAAGAATTAAAATAACCGTTAACCAAGGGCGATCTTGTAAATAGCCTTTTTGCTGAACGATACATAGCAATTTACCAAATAACCAAGCCGCGCCGAAGGCTACGATTGGCACCAGCACCCAAAACATCATAATCACTAACAGCGATTTAACAAACAGTACTTGGTAAGCAATCCCAACCCCTACAACGGCGCCAACCGTTACTTCACTCGTTGATAAAGGAATACCAAGAAGATTGGCAAAAAACAACGAGCTTGTAGCAGATACTAAAATAATGACGACAATCTTGACATTGATTATATCTTGCGGAACAATCCCGGAGCTAATCGTTTTTACGACTTCTCCACCGCCTAATACTGCTCCTGCAAAAACACCAAGCGCACAAATTAGTAAAGCATAGCGTGCTTTTGAGACTGCACCTGCCCCATAAGCAACCCCCATCGAGGCTGCAGCCCCGCTGGCTCCAATATTCATTGCAAAAAATAAACTAATGGCTATTGCTATATATTCAAGCATATAGCGAATCCTTTATCCGTGTAATCCACATTCTGTTTTCCCTTGCCCTTGCCATCTACCAGAACGCAGGTCATCTGCATTAAACGCTGGTGCAGTGCAATGGGAACAACCTATGCTTGGATATCCTTGATCATGAAGAGGATTGTAAGGCAAATCATTCTTATGAACATAGCGCCATACATCTTTCCACGTCCAATGAATAAGCGGGCAAATTTTCACCGATTGGAACTTATCATCGCGATTAATATATTGAACATGCTTTCTTGTTTCAGATTGTTCGCGGCGCAAGCCAGAAATCCAAGCCTTAGAGTCGGATAATACTTCATTCAGGGGAACCAACTTTCGTATTTGACAACACTGATTAGGATTGCTCTCCCACAATTTATCGCCAAATTCCGAGGCCTGCTCCTCTAGGGTTAACTTCGGCTTCTTCATAACAATATTTAAACTTGGGTACTTCTCCTTCACACGTTCAATTGTTTCGTATGTTTCTTTAAAATGAACATCTGTATCTAGAAAAACAATCGTCGCATTCGGCTTTACTTTAGAAATCAAATCTACTAAAACAATACCTTCAATCCCGAAGCTACAAGCATAGACAATCTCTTCTCCATACTGTTCGTAGCTCCATTTCAAGACGTTCAACGCCGCCTTATATGTTTCATCAAGTTCAAATTCGATAGTCGGCTCCTGCCAATTTTCATATGTTAACATCTGATCACGTCCTTTTTATTTAAACGAAAGAGGTGCTTTAACAAAAAGACATAATTCTCCCTATATCCCTAATATCCTTGTTAAAACACCTCCAGTTGTCTAGACAGCATTGTTTATATTGAATTATCCACTTGAATGATGTTCCTATTCTGTTTAATTCACATCATTCAATGTTTTTCATAAATAAACTTAATTCAGAAAATTAAAGAAGCTTTCTCGATTGAAAGACTGGTTTTGTAACCTTATCTTTCAAACTGAGTGTATCTTTTTCTGAATACAGCACCTTATATACACAGGTTGCTCCACTTCATAGGACTAGTATTCTATCCCTTCATCTTTCTAAATAAGTTATATATTATATTAAATAAGAAATATTATTTATGTTCAAATATTATCATATATTTCAAATAAGTCAACTAGGTTTTAACAGGTTAATGGTGGAAAATACATAATATTTAAAAAACTATTGACTCCCGGCGAATGAATTGTTATATTACTAGTAATTCAATCGGTATTATAATTTCTTCAGGGGAAGAAAATGCCCACCAGTCATCTGGAGGCCTTTACGACAACACAATTCAATGTGTATGGTAAAGGCCTTTTTTATAGGGGAAATATACATGCCATTATTCTTAAATGCGCTAAAAATACAATTAGTCACTTTATAATATTTTAAGCTTTCACTTTATTAAACGATTAGTCCAAACAGCTGGATGCGGAAAGTTTCCCATAAATCTCCCTGCAGATTGTTATGCAGCAAAACCATTGTGGTAAACCGTTAACACACTTGCGGAAACATTTACCCTTTCCTCTGTACCCAAGCATATCGGGCTGATTGGTACAGTATCAACTACATTTAACAGACCTTCCCATTCCGCTCGTAAACTCATTTCCCTCGACCATTTAAGCAACGGTCGAGCAGCGTCCTCCCTGTCGTTGTTCAAGCAGGCTCTTCTGAAACTGGACAGCGGAGGTAACTCCTTACAGCATGGCCAACATTTGAAGAAGCACAAGCCTTTTGTGCTGATGTATAAGGAAGAATAGCGAAGTATGATTGTTCATCAGATAAATTAAAAGTTATGCGAGGTTCCTCCCTGTTATCGGAAGAACAGAAGAAGAAGAAGATGTTGCTCTCTTATCAACTATGGTTATTGTTGACTTATCAGGCCGCCCTCTGCCTAAACTAGACCAAATAAATGAAAAAAAAGAGCTGATTCCAAGTTATTAAACTTTTTTGTGAAGGAAGACATCAAGTAAATGGGAGAATGCTTATTTGTTCTGTCCATCTCCACTTTATCGATGAAATTCATTGATTTATCAACCAGATTTTCATTTTATCAATGAAAACAAGTCATTTATTAACGGCATAGAAAAAAAGACCAGCAAGTTTGCTGGTCTTTTTTTCTATTTTGCTTGGCGACGTCCTACTCTCACAGGGGGAAACCCCCAACTACCATCGGCGCTGAAGAGCTTAACTTCCGTGTTCGGAATGGGAACGGGTGTGACCTCTTCGCTATCGTCACCAAACAATATAAGGAACGTTGTTCCTTCAAAACTAGATAATAAGAAAGCATTGCGTGTTATCAAAACAATAGGTTAAGTCCTCGACCGATTAGTATCAGTCAGCTCCATGTGTCGCCACACTTCCACCTCTGACCTATCAACCTGATCATCTTTCAGGGGTCTTACTAGCTTGCGCTATGGGAAATCTCATCTTGAGGGGGGCTTCATGCTTAGATGCTTTCAGCACTTATCCCGTCCGCACATAGCTACCCAGCGATGCCTTTGGCAAGACAACTGGTACACCAGCGGTGCGTCCATCCCGGTCCTCTCGTACTAAGGACAGCTCCTCTCAAATTTCCTGCGCCCACGACGGATAGGGACCGAACTGTCTCACGACGTTCTGAACCCAGCTCGCGTACCGCTTTAATGGGCGAACAGCCCAACCCTTGGGACCGACTACAGCCCCAGGATGCGATGAGCCGACATCGAGGTGCCAAACCTCCCCGTCGATGTGGACTCTTGGGGGAGATAAGCCTGTTATCCCCGGGGTAGCTTTTATCCGTTGAGCGATGGCCCTTCCATGCGGAACCACCGGATCACTAAGCCCGACTTTCGTCCCTGCTCGACTTGTAGGTCTCGCAGTCAAGCTCCCTTGTGCCTTTACACTCTACGAATGATTTCCAACCATTCTGAGGGAACCTTTGGGCGCCTCCGTTACCTTTTAGGAGGCGACCGCCCCAGTCAAACTGCCCACCTGACACTGTCTCCCACCCCGATCAGGGGTGCGGGTTAGAATGTCAATACAGCCAGGGTAGTATCCCACCAACGCCTCCACCGAAGCTGGCGCTCCGGCTTCACAGGCTCCTACCTATCCTGTACAAGCTGTACCAAAATTCAATATCAGGCTGCAGTAAAGCTCCACGGGGTCTTTCCGTCCTGTCGCGGGTAACCTGCATCTTCACAGGTACTATAATTTCACCGAGTCTCTCGTTGAGACAGTGCCCAGATCGTTACACCTTTCGTGCGGGTCGGAACTTACCCGACAAGGAATTTCGCTACCTTAGGACCGTTATAGTTACGGCCGCCGTTTACTGGGGCTTCAATTCAAAGCTTCGCTTGCGCTAACCTCTCCTCTTAACCTTCCAGCACCGGGCAGGTGTCAGCCCCTATACTTCACCTTGCGGTTTCGCAGAGACCTGTGTTTTTGCTAAACAGTCGCCTGGGCCTATTCACTGCGGCTCATCTGGGCTTTAACACCCTAATGAGCACCCCTTCTCCCGAAGTTACGGGGTCATTTTGCCGAGTTCCTTAACGAGAGTTCTCTCGAACACCTTAGGATTCTCTCCTCATCTACCTGTGTCGGTTTGCGGTACGGGCACCCTACATCTTGCTAGAGGCTTTTCTTGGCAGTGTGGAATTAGGAACTTCGGTACTATATTTCCCTCGCCATCACAGCTCCGCCTTCATGGAAACGGGATTTGCCTCGTTTCCGGCCTAACTGCTTGGACGCGCATATCCAACAGCGCGCTTACCCTATCCTCCTGCGTCCCCCCATCGCTCAAACGATGTATAGGTGGTACAGGAATATCAACCTGTTGTCCATCGCCTACGCTTTTCAGCCTCGGCTTAGGTCCCGACTAACCCTGAGCGGACGAGCCTTCCTCAGGAAACCTTAGATATTCGGTGGAAGGGATTCTCACCCTTCTTTCGCTACTCATACCGGCATTCTCACTTCTAAGCGCTCCACCAGTCCTTCCGGTCTAGCTTCAACGCCCTTAGAACGCTCTCCTACCACGGACATCGTAGATGTCCATCCACAGCTTCGGTGTTATGTTTAGCCCCGGTACATTTTCGGCGCGGAGTCACTCGACCAGTGAGCTATTACGCACTCTTTAAATGGTGGCTGCTTCTAAGCCAACATCCTGGTTGTCTAAGCAACTCCACATCCTTTTCCACTTAACATAAACTTTGGGACCTTAGCTGGTGGTCTGGGCTGTTTCCCTTTTGACTACGGATCTTATCACTCGCAGTCTGACTCCCGAGTATAAGTATTTGGCATTCGGAGTTTGACTGAATTCGGTAACCCGATGGGGGCCCCTAGTCCAATCAGTGCTCTACCTCCAATACTCTCAATCTCGAGGCTAGCCCTAAAGCTATTTCGGAGAGAACCAGCTATCTCCAAGTTCGATTGGAATTTCTCCGCTACCCACACCTCATCCCCGCACTTTTCAACGTGCGTGGGTTCGGGCCTCCATTCAGTGTTACCTGAACTTCACCCTGGACATGGGTAGATCACCTGGTTTCGGGTCTACGACCTCATACTCATTCGCCCTATTCAGACTCGCTTTCGCTGCGGCTCCGTCTCATCAACTTAACCTTGCATGAAATCGTAACTCGCCGGTTCATTCTACAAAAGGCACGCCATCACCCATGAACGGGCTCTGACTACTTGTAGGCACACGGTTTCAGGTTCTCTTTCACTCCCCTTCCGGGGTGCTTTTCACCTTTCCCTCACGGTACTGGTTCACTATCGGTCACTAGGGAGTATTTAGCCTTGGGAGATGGTCCTCCCTGCTTCCGACGGGATTTCACGTGTCCCGCCGTACTCAGGATCCACTCAGGAGGGAACGAAGTTTCAACTACAGGGTTTTTACCTTCTTTGACGGACCTTTCCAGATCTCTTCATTTACCCCGTTCCTTTGTAACTCCATGTAGAGTGTCCTACAACCCCAAGAGGCAAGCCTCTTGGTTTGGGCTAATTCCGTTTCGCTCGCCGCTACTCAGGAAATCGCGTTTGCTTTCTCTTCCTCCGGGTACTTAGATGTTTCAGTTCCCCGGGTCTGCCTTCAGTACCCTATGTATTCAGGTAAAGATACTGTTCCATTACGAACAGTGGGTTTCCCCATTCGGAAATCTCCGGATCAAAGCTTACTTACAGCTCCCCGAAGCATATCGGTGTTAGTCCCGTCCTTCATCGGCTCCTAGTGCCAAGGCATCCACCGTGCGCCCTTTCTAACTTAACCATTCAAAAAATCTTACTCGGTGTTTTGAAAATTGACGCAAAAAAATATTGCCTTCTATCTATTATCTAGTTTTCAAAGAACAAAGTTCTGAATGAATTACTCATTCAAAACTGAACAAAACAAAAGCGCCTATTTAATGAAGAACCGAGATTCTTCATTTTTCCTTAGAAAGGAGGTGATCCAGCCGCACCTTCCGATACGGCTACCTTGTTACGACTTCACCCCAATCATCTATCCCACCTTAGGCGGCTGGCTCCAAAAGGTTACCTCACCGACTTCGGGTGTTACAAACTCTCGTGGTGTGACGGGCGGTGTGTACAAGGCCCGGGAACGTATTCACCGCGGCATGCTGATCCGCGATTACTAGCGATTCCGGCT
>NZ_CP026095.1:207500-282500 GCF_004006295.1 Peribacillus asahii | reverse complement strand
CGATTCCGGCTTCATGTAGGCGAGTTGCAGCCTACAATCCGAACTGAGAATGGCTTTATGAGATTCGCTTACCCTCGCGGGTTCGCAGCTCTTTGTACCATCCATTGTAGCACGTGTGTAGCCCAGGTCATAAGGGGCATGATGATTTGACGTCATCCCCACCTTCCTCCGGTTTGTCACCGGCAGTCACCTTAGAGTGCCCAACTGAATGCTGGCAACTAAGATCAAGGGTTGCGCTCGTTGCGGGACTTAACCCAACATCTCACGACACGAGCTGACGACAACCATGCACCACCTGTCACTCTGTCCCCCGAAGGGGAACGCCCTATCTCTAGGGTTGGCAGAGGATGTCAAGACCTGGTAAGGTTCTTCGCGTTGCTTCGAATTAAACCACATGCTCCACCGCTTGTGCGGGCCCCCGTCAATTCCTTTGAGTTTCAGCCTTGCGGCCGTACTCCCCAGGCGGAGTGCTTAATGCGTTAGCTGCAGCACTAAAGGGCGGAAACCCTCTAACACTTAGCACTCATCGTTTACGGCGTGGACTACCAGGGTATCTAATCCTGTTTGCTCCCCACGCTTTCGCGCCTCAGCGTCAGTTACAGACCAGAGAGTCGCCTTCGCCACTGGTGTTCCTCCACATCTCTACGCATTTCACCGCTACACGTGGAATTCCACTCTCCTCTTCTGCACTCAAGTCCCCCAGTTTCCAATGACCCTCCACGGTTGAGCCGTGGGCTTTCACATCAGACTTAAAGGACCGCCTGCGCGCGCTTTACGCCCAATAATTCCGGACAACGCTTGCCACCTACGTATTACCGCGGCTGCTGGCACGTAGTTAGCCGTGGCTTTCTGGTTAGGTACCGTCAAGGTACGAGCAGTTACTCTCGTACTTGTTCTTCCCTAACAACAGAGCTTTACGACCCGAAGGCCTTCTTCGCTCACGCGGCGTTGCTCCGTCAGACTTTCGTCCATTGCGGAAGATTCCCTACTGCTGCCTCCCGTAGGAGTCTGGGCCGTGTCTCAGTCCCAGTGTGGCCGATCACCCTCTCAGGTCGGCTACGCATCGTCGCCTTGGTGAGCCGTTACCTCACCAACTAGCTAATGCGCCGCGGGTCCATCTGTAAGTGATAGCCGAAACCATCTTTCCATCTTCTCTCATGCGAGAAAAGAAACTATCCGGTATTAGCTCCGGTTTCCCGAAGTTATCCCAGTCTTACAGGCAGGTTACCCACGTGTTACTCACCCGTCCGCCGCTAATCTCCGGGAGCAAGCTCCCATTGATTCGCTCGACTTGCATGTATTAGGCACGCCGCCAGCGTTCGTCCTGAGCCAGGATCAAACTCTCCGATAGAATTTGACTTGCTCATGTTGCACTTTTTTATAGTGTGTGCTCACTTCAAAAATTAACGTTGGCGCTTTGTTTTGTTCAGTTTTCAAAGAGCAATCTTTCAACTTTTTCATCTTAGCATAAGATTGAATAGTTGTCAACTTCTACGAAGTTTTAAACTAATTTTTAATCGCTGTTTTTTCAGCGACTAATTCATCTTAACATTTTCAAAATCAAAAGTCAATTTCTTTTTTAAATTGTTTTTTCTATGTTTTGTTTCCTTGTTGCTTTATCTATATTAAAGCTTAAAAACATATAAGTCAACCTACTTTTAAATTTAATAGCATTTATAGGATGTACCTAAAAAGATTCCTCCTTATTAGCACTCCACTTCTATAAATCCAACTTAACACAACTAAGTAATGAAAGAACAGATTTCTAACTATCTTTACACCTCCTTTCCGTTTCCCTTAAGATCTCTTACAACTTACCTTTATATGAAGATAACAACCCATTTACAGCTTCCTCTATTCAAAAAACTTTTTACTTTCTATAATCACATTGCCTCTCCCTTAAAACCTTTTGAATAATCCTCCCTAACATCTAAAGTAATCCAACCCTTTACTCATCGTCATCATTCTTTTTTCATTTAACCTTCACTCTCCCCTCAACATAAAAAAACCATTATTAAACCTATTAGAAAATTAAGTTGACATTCATATATGATTTATGATAATTTTATACCAAGTAAACTAATATGATTAATTAACTTTTGATTTTTCTTAAACATAATATAGACATAATCATTTATAAAAGGAGGCTTTACTAATGACAAAATTATACGTACGTTCAGGAGCAGAGTCATTTTTTCTACCGGGCAACTCAACAGGTATTCTAATATGCCATGGTTTTAATGGAACTCCACAAAGTGTGCGGTATTTGGGTGAGGAGTTTGCTGCTCATGGATATACAGTATATGCTCCAAGATTAACAGGACACGGAACACATGTAAATGAAATGGAGGAAGCTACATACTTAGATTGGATAGACGACTTGCACGAAGCCTATCTTCTATTAAAACAAACTTGTCATTCTATCTTTGTCATTGGCCAATCTATGGGTGGCGCGCTTGCCCTGCATTTAGCTACTAAGGAGACGTTTGATGGGGTGCTCACCATTAATGCCGCTCTTTCTGTTCCTGAATACGAGGTATTAGCTAATCAAGTACAACCTCGATTTATCACGGAAGGAAAACCAGATATTAAGGACCCAGAAGCAGCAGAAATCACTTATGAACAAGTCCCATTAAAAGCGGTCTTTCAATTACTTAATATCATGAAAGTAGTCAAACAGGAGCTTCCAAAAGTCAAATGCCCAAGCATGCTCTTTGTATCTCCAGAAGATCACGTTGTACCTGCACAATGTACTGATGATATTTATAACTCTGTATCAGCATCACACAAAGAAAAGGTTATCTTACCGAATTCTTATCATGTTGCTTCATTAGATTATGATAAAGATAAGATTGTCGAGCGTGCTGTAAACTTCATTCAAACTCATACAAAGAATGCTATTGTCGCTTCTTAAAATTAAGAAATAGGAAAAAACCGGGAGCTATTCGCTCTCGGTTTTCTGTATAATCGGTATAGTTGATACTTTCTTGACTTCCACATATAACACGTGATGGCCATCCATTTCTTTAACAATAAACTCATAACCATCAGCCTCTCGTTTATCCCCGACAGCCACTTCGTATTTTCCTGTTAAGATCCAACCGCCCAGCGTATCAACATCATCCTCTATGAGTTCGATAGCTAACGTATCATTCACATCTTCAATTAGAGTTTTCGCATCAAAGATATAATGATTGTCGTTAATCTTCTGAATAAGTGGGCGTTCGTCTTGGTCAAACTCATCGCGAATATCACCTACAATTTCTTCTAAAATATCTTCGACGGTTACAAGACCCGCTGTTCCACCATATTCATCAGATAAAATCGCCATATGAATTCGCTCTTTTTGCATTTTAAGCAATAAATCGTGAATCGGAATGGTTTCGAGTACTCGAATGATTGGCGTAATAAAAGAATCGACTGTTAACTCAGTAACATTCTCCTCTGTAATAGTAGCCGTATACAAACGTTTAATATTGACCATCCCAATAACGTTATCTTTATCCCCATCAGTTACCGGATAACGAGTAAATTGTTCTTCTTGAATTAACTCAACTACATCCAGTAATCGCATGCCTTTTTCAATTACGACCATCTCCGTACGAGGAACCATAATTTCATTAGCGATTCGTTCATCGAATTCGAAGATTTGATTCACGTACTTATATTCTGATTGATTAATTTCACCGCTTTTATAGCTTTCCGATAAAATAATGCGCAACTCTTCTTCCGAATGGGCCTCTTCCCCTTCTGATACTGGTTTCATCCCAAAAGCACTCGTTAACAAACGAGCAGAACCATTTAGCACCCAAATAAATGGATACATTATGCGGTAAAACCAGATTAATGGCTTAGAAAACATTAGCGTAACCGTTTCTGCCTTTTGAATCGCGACCGTTTTTGGTGCTAATTCCCCAACAACTACGTGTAAAAAAGTAACCGATGCAAACGCAATGACAAAAGAAAGGATATGACTAACAGAAGCATCAATTCCCCATTTGTTAAAAACTGGATGAAGCAAAGCTTCTACAGTCGGTTCCCCTAGCCAACCAAGTCCTAACGCTGTAACCGTAATCCCTAACTGACAGGCCGATAAATATTCATCTAAATGTGATGTAACTCTCTTAGCGGCGACAGCATTTTTATGTCCATCTTCTATTAATTGATTAATACGAGAACTTCTCACTTTTACAATGGCAAATTCAGAAGCCACAAAAAAAGCGGTTAAAGCAATTAAAAAGGCTACTGCTAATAATTTTATCGTAATGTCCAATATGTGCGGGGTATATCAAGCGTCTAAAGCTATGACGGTTGACGGTCCCAAGCACCTCCTATTTTCAACATTTTTTAATGATTTACAGCTTTTGTTGAAGAAATCGAGGTCTGTTAAATCCAAAACCATTGTTCATAATATGCTCTTTGAGCAGAAGAAATATGGGGTATAAATTTGCTTAAACGAGCAAAACTAATAAAGATTGAATTAACGTCATGCTTTCATGAGAAATCTGCTTCTTTAATAGCCGTTCATTTTTCTTATCTTTCTTGATTAAATCCAGTACTTCTTGCAATTCCTCATTTAAGCCATTCAGCTTTTCTTTTAACTGCACCCCTGCTTCTTCTATATCTAGCGTGTTATGCTCTGGTTGTAGTAAGCATTCTCTGATTTCTTCAAGTGAGTAGTGTTTTTCTTTATAGGCAATAATCCGGCGCAACCGTTCTAACTGTTGTTTATGATAGTAACGGTAATTAGAAGGGGAACGTTCCGCTTCTAACAAACCAATATTGGTATAATAATCAACAGTTCGTTTCGTTACATTCGCCAACTGCGCTAACTCTCCAATTTTCAATGTCTCGTTCCCAACGTAATCCCTCCTAAACCGTCACGTGATAGTTTGTTTATCGTAACGTAAATTTCCCTACATATATATCATATAATGTTTGGGTTAGATTGAAAAATATTTGTTACTATTTTAAACATCCTCTTAACTTCCTCATAGTTTTGCTTATCGGCCTTATACGGCTGCTATATCGAAGAGATGGTATGCATTATATAAAAAACCGATTATTTTCTATAATCGGCATAGACAGCTTTATATAAATAATCGTTAATTTTTTGCTTTAACGTACGAACTAGCAACAATTTTTGGACCGCATTGACATAGGATGGAATGTTTTAATTTCTTGATTGGCGCTCCACATGATCCACAGATTTTCACAGTCAACCGAATGTCCCCTTTCAAACATGATATACTATCTATTATACAACACCTTATTCAATAATCAATACTAAATTAAAATTATTATAATTAAGTTAAATTCTTTAACTTAATATGCGTTTTATTATAAAATTAAATAAAACTTATATGGAAAGTTGGCTTTACGATGAACAAAGTTCGGTCTATTCCTCGTCCATTAGTAAGAGCAAATCAATGGATGATTTTTGGAAGTGCTATTTTAACACTTATAACGAAACAAGAATGGATTTTAGCCATTCCATTAATTGCTTGCCTGCTTGGTTTATTTTTTGATTTTAATCCTGTTATGCGATTCGCAAAACTGTTCTTACGCAAAAAACCTTCAGAATATATTCCTGAAGATTACGACCAACAAAAATTCAATTCTATGATTGCCATTTCTTGCTTAAGTCTTGGCTTACTTAGTTTTTTATTAGATTGGACACTCAGTGCCTATGTCTTCACAATCATGGTCGGCATCGCCTCATTTGTAGCCATTCTTGGATTCTGTGTTGGCTGCTTTATTCACTACCAGTGGAAACAGTTCACTTATCGTCGTTCTTTAAAATAGCCTTTATAGAACGAAACGAGTCTGACGAATTAAGTCAGACTCGTTTCGTTTATATGTAACCATGCTCCAAGTTTTTCATTTTGGCTCATGAACATGTATGATGGAAGAAAAGGGGGACAAAACATGGATTCAACAAAAAATCAAAAGTTCATTGTCGCTGGCCTATTACTTGCCATTTTAATGGCCTCAATGGACAACACGATTGTTGCTACAGCTATGGGAACCATTGTTTCAGACTTAGGTGGATTCGATAAATTTGTATGGGTCACATCGGCTTATATGGTAGCAACGATGGCTAGTATGCCGATTTTCGGCAAACTATCCGACATGTATGGAAGAAAACGTTTCTTCCTATTCGGACTCGCCTTGTTCTTACTTGGTTCCGCTCTATGCGGGATGGCAAATAGCATTGTTCAATTGAGCGTCTTTCGTGCTATTCAAGGGATTGGCGGGGGGGCATTAATGCCAATTGCCTTCACAATCGTGTTTGACATCTTCCCTCCTGACAAACGTGGAAAAATGACGGGGCTATTAGGGGCGGTTTTTGGGTTATCGAGCGTACTTGGCCCATTGTTAGGAGCGTATATTACCGAATACGCTAGCTGGCACTGGATTTTTTATGTCAATATTCCAATTGGAATTGTGTCTTTATTTCTTGTTTTACGTTTCTATCAAGAATCACCAAATCACATGGAACAAAAAATCGACTGGGGCGGTGCTGCAACGCTTGTCATCGCGGTCGTAAGTTTAATGTTTGCACTCGAACTTGGCGGCGGAGAATACGCTTGGGATTCTGTCCAAATTATCGGATTGTTAGCTAGTGCAGCTATTTTCTTAGCTCTTTTCTTCTTCTTTGAAAAGCATGCGAAAGATCCAATTATTTCATTTTGGATGTTTAAAAAACGAATATTTGCTACAGCTCAAATTTTAAGTATTCTTTACGGCGGAACGTTTATTATTTTAACCGTTTACACACCTATTTTTGTGCAAGCCGTTTATGGAGGAACCGCTACAAACGCGGGTCTAATCTTAACACCAATGATGCTTGGTTCCGTCGTCAGCAGTACCATCGGAGGGATTTTCCAAACAAAAGTAGGTTTTCGCAAGCTAATGATTATTTCGTTCGTTACCTTCTTTACAGGTATGCTGCTTCTTGGAACATTGACGCCCGATACAAGTCGTGCATTATTGACGATGTACTTAATTCTAACGGGAATAGGAGTTGGGTTTTCCTTTTCATTATTACCGATTGCTTCGATTGATGAATTGGATGCACGCCACCGTGGTATGGCGACATCAACGAACTCCTTCCTTCGTTCTTTTGGCATGACACTCGGCATTACGATTTTTGGAGCGATTCAAAACAATGCATTTACAAATAAAATCACCGAAGCCTTTAAAGATAGCAGTCAAGGTTTTAATCCTTCGCTCATCAATATGGATGACCCAAAACAATTATTCCAATCTGATACACGCGCACAAATTCCTGACTTTGTGCTTGAAAAAATTGTGCAGGCCATGTCTAATTCGATTACGTTCACGTTTACGTTGGCTCTTATTCCAATTGCCATTGCAGCCGGGGTTATTCTATTCATCAAAAAATCGCAGACTGAAGTCTCACAGGATACTGTGACTACAAAATAAGAAATATATCGCTTTATTCCAAAGGTTTTGTTAATGAATATTGTTGATTTAACGCTATTTAACAGGACCTGTATAAAAAAACATCGCCCCCACTTAGCAAAGCTTAAAGTGGGGGCTTAACTTGCTGTTAATTCGCAATAAAAATCTTCACACCTAGCGTTTCTTCTTTAAATGATTTATCTAAGTACCTTCTCCCCTATCCTCTCTCTTTCGTATTATGACTATCCATACAAAAAGGGGAAAGTTACTAATGAAATGATATCTCTTAACTTAACAATCTAGCGGCCTTTCCCCATAGGCCGCCCATAACGCTGGAAATTTGTTACGCAACCCTTCTTCATCATCCTCATCCCAGTCAAATTCAATTTCTGGTTGGATAAAATCATCATTTGTTAGTTGCTCGTATAGCTTATAATACTCCTCATCATCCAAGCCCGTCTTCTCTTCATAGGCTGAACTTGCAACAAACAACAGTTCTTCTAGCTGAGGTATTTCTTCTTGCTCTTCTAACAACTTAAAATAAGGCAGCAAGGTTTCAGGATTTTCTATCGCTGCCCCATACTCATCCTTTCCTAAATACAGCAACCATGCTCCGAAATAATCAAAGCAATCATCTGAACAGCCTCCCATCACAATATAAGCAGCTGCCCATAAATGAGATGTATATGACTTGGCGTAATATCTATTAAAGATAAAATCAAACTTGATAATATCTTTAACGGGTTTTCTCGACAAATGAGTAATTAACCACTCTATTTGTTCCTCTATATCTTCTCCTTTTTCTTTGCATTTCTCCAACAGCTCCCAAAAATATTCATCTGTCATTGAACTTTCTTTTACAATCTGATGTGATGACTGTGCAAATACATACCCTTTTTTTAATTTAGATTGAATCAGTTTCTCTCCTTCTCGTCGACAGACCTCTTCCGATTCAAATTCTTTCGTTTTCACCGATCCAACCGTACCAACTTTTCCATATGCCACAGCAAATGAATTTCCTACTATTCGAATTTTCCAAAACTTATTAGACGAACCTTCATTATAAATAAGTAAGGTTTCCAAATACTATACAGCTCCTTTACATTATTTCCAGATGGAACATATAAGAGAAAGGCAAAGTCATTCCTGACTTTGCCTTTTTCTTATATCAAACTTTTAATATCTATATTTTCCGGAAGCTTAAACGGATTGTCTTTATTGATATGATCATAAAACATCACACCATTTAAGTGGTCAAATTCATGTTGAAAAACAATCGCAGCAAATCCTTTTAAGCGAAGTTCGATTTCTTGCCCATCTAGATTAATCGCCTTTACCTTTACTCTCTCATAACGCGGCACATAGCCTGTAACTTCACGCTCAACAGATAAACAGCCCTCACCTTGTGGCAAATATGTCATTGCAGCAGAGTGGCTAACGATTTTCGGATTAATTATCGCTTCTTCATATAATTTACCTTTTTCATCTTCAAAGTACATCACAAACATCCGTTTATTTAACCCAATTTGATTAGCCGACAAACCGACACCTTCACGCAGCTTATATTTCTTCGCTAGTTTAGGATCCTGACTATTCTTTATAAATTGCATCATGCACAGCAATGTTTCTCGATCTTCTTCTGAAAGAGGCACGTTCACCTCTTCTGTCACTGTTCGTAAAAGCGGATGGCCTTCTTGAACAATATCTTTCATTGTCAATATATAATCTTTTGTAAATTTACTCATCATTCATCTGCCTTTTCAAAGTTTCCTTATCTCCACTTTAGCATGTGTTTTTATATGCGTGCAAATGATTCTCCAATCAAATATTAAACTGGCTATCATACAACTCATAATAAAATCCTCGCTGCCCCATTAACTCCATATGAGACCCCGCTTCAATAATCGTTCCATCCTTAATCACTAAGATTCGATCTGCATTTTCAATTGTCTTTAAGCGATGAGCAATCACAAAACTTGTTCGCCCTTTTGTTAAATGATGGATACCTTTTTGAATTTCAATTTCCGTAAGTGTATCAATGCTCGATGTTGCTTCATCAAGTATTAAAATATCTGAATCTGCTAAAATCGCACGGGCAATAGCTAATAATTGCTTTTGTCCCTGACTTAAGTTCGACCCTCCTGATGTAATAGGTGTGTCATATTGCTGTGGCAAATGTTTAATAAAGGAATGTGCCGAAGCCATTTTTGCTGCTTCTATTACTTCTTGATCGGTTGCTTGCAGGCGTCCGTAGCGAATATTCTCCATAATGGTTCCCGAAAATAAAAATGTATCTTGAAGTACGATACCAATCTTCTTCCGCAATGCACTCATTTGATAGTCTTTAATATTCCGGCCATCAATCATAATTTCACCTGCATTAATATCATAGAAACGAGATAACAAATTAATGATGGTTGTTTTCCCAGACCCCGTTGGACCAACAAGAGCAATCGTCTCTCCTGCTTTTGCTGAAAACGTAATATCCTTTAATATTTGTTTATCTTCACTATAACGAAAGTCCACCTGTTTAAATTCCACATCGCCTTTAAACGAAGAGACCGTAAGCGCATTTGGTTTATCTTGTAAATCGGGTGTTTCATCCATAATTTCGAATACTCGCTCTGCCCCAGCAATGGCGGATTGAAATGTATTTAATACATTCGAAAGCTGGTTAATTGGGCGAAAAAATTGCCGCGAATAAGTTACAAAAGCAGCGATGATTCCGACTGTTGCTAAACCGTGAAGTGTCATCAAAGCACCGATTCCAATGACTAAAGAAAGTCCTAATGTGTTAATAAAGTTATTAATTGGCCCAAGAAATCCTGACACCGTATCCGCCGCTCTTGCCGAATGCCGTAATCTATGATTAATGCTCGAGAATTTAGTAAAAACCTGCTCTTCCTTCCCAAACAGTGTAATCACTTCCATCCCGGAAATGGATTCTTCAATAAAGCCGTTTAACTCTCCTAAGTCGCGCTGCCTTTTAATGAAATTACTACTGCTATACGTAATCACTTTTTTCGTTGTGTAAATCATCAACGGAATAACAAGCAACGCTACGATAGCCAGCACCCAATTTAATGAAAACATGGCAATGATTACACCAGATGCCATCAAAATGGTAGACACAATTTGACTCACACTTTGACTTAACGCTTGATTCAAATTATCGATATCATTTGTTACCCGGCTCATTAGGTCACCATGTGCTCTTTTATCAAAAAAACGAAGTGACAGCGTTTGAAATTTATTAAATAAATCTTGTCGCATGACTTGAATCGTTCTCAATGACACATTCACCATTAAAAATGTTTGCAGCCATGTAAATACCGCTGCTGCTGTATAAATACCAACAAGCAGAAGCAACATTCGCAATGTCCCGTTCATATCTCTTGGCATAATGTATTCATCAATAATGATGCCAATTAAATAAGGAGCACATAAGCTTAATAAAGTTGAAAGAATAACAAATATAATAGAAGCTATTAAACTCCATTTCTCCTTTTTCATGTAGCGCCAAATACGCAGTAAAGTCCCTTTTTTATCTTTCGCTTTTACGACCGGGCCACCAAATCCACGTGGACCACGTGCTCGTGCTACTGCATTTTCTGCGTCAGCTGATGAGGTCTTATTCATAATTCAGGACCTCCTTCCCGCTTTGAGTACGATAGATTTCACGATAAACCAAACTCTTCATAAGCAATTCATCATGTGTTCCACTCGCTTCAATCATCCCATCTTCCAGCACCAATATTTGATCACAATCGATAATAGAAGAAATTTTAGAAGCAATCAAAAATACCGTCGTATCTGGAAATTGTTTCTTTAATGCTTGCTGCACCTCTGCTTCAGACTTTGCATCGAGTGCTGATGTCGAATCATCTAATAATAAAATGTTCGGTTTCCGAATTAAAGCACGGGCAATTGATAAGCGTTGCTTTTGCCCACCTGATAAATTGGTCGCCCCTTGCATCAATGTATAATCGTAGGTACCGTCCAATTTATGAATAAATTCACTTGCAGCCGCTAGTTTGGCCGCTTTCTCCATTTCCAAAGCTGTTACATGTTCTTTTCCATATCGCATATTGTCCTCAATGGTTCCAGAAAACAAAGTCGCTTTTTGAGGTACAAACCCGATTGCTGAACGAATCGTTTCAAGTGAATGATTCCTCAAATCAATTCCATCAATAAGAATCATACCTGAATCTGGGTCATACAACCGTGGAAGTAACTTAAGAAGCGTTGTTTTCCCACTACCTGTTGATCCAATAATCCCGATTTTCTGACCTGGTTTCGCATGGAAAGAAATATTCTTCAATACATATTCTCCATTTTTACTATAACTGTAGTGAACATTACAGAACTCTACCTCTCCTCGAATCTCCGAAACAGGCGCTTGTTCTTCTGGATTTTGAATATCAATAGGTGTTTCAAGCACTTGTGTAATCCGGTCAGCCGATGGGAAAGAACGCGTAATTTGCATTAACACATGTGTCATGCTCATTAAACCGTTCATAATAATGTGAAGATAATTAATAAAAGCAAGAATCATCCCGACTTGAATAACCCCTTGATTTACTTGAATTGCACCTAACCACATTCCTGCAACAATCGCTATATTAACAACAAACATCGTAATCGGCATAAGCGATACAATTATTTGCTCAGCAGAAAAATTACGTTTGGTAAGCATATCATTGACTGTTTTAAAATTATTTTTTTCAAATTCTTCACGATTAAACGCCTTTATGACGCGAATACCTGCTAATGTTTCTTGAAGTTTCACATTAACCTTGTCCATCGCTTCTTGCACTTTTTTGAACAACTGACCCGACTTGACCGAAAACCCAATAATAAGGACCGTCAAAATAGGAATCGCTATTAGTAAAATAGGGAACAGCTCACGTGCCGTCATCCAAACAATGACGATGCTCCCAATAAATAAGAAAGGACCTCGAACAAGAATAAATAATGTCATCCTAATCGCATTTTGAACGGTTGTACTATCATTTGTTACAATCGTAATTAATTTCCCTGTTCCAAATGTATCATGATTCCGGCTAGAAAATTGCTCCGTCTTGCGAAACACATCCTGACGAATATCGGTACCGAAGTATACCGCCGCCTTTGTACTATATATCGAACTCCCCATTCCGCCAATTAAACCAAGAACAGCAGAAATCATCATAAAAATTCCTAGTTTAATAACATAGGCATGATCACCATTGGCAATCCCCGTATCAATCATATGCTGCATCATCGTTGGCTGCAGTAAATCCATTGCTACCTCTAAGCACATAAATAACGGACCTAATATCGCAAACCATTTATAAGGTTTTATGTATACTAATAATTGTTGGAGGGATTTCATTCCACCTCTCCCTTCCTAAAAGTTTTGTAGACGCTTCGTTGCTTCTTGTAAAAAATTAATCAATTCCGGCGCTCGTTTTGGCTGCTGACGAACTGCTTTCATCGCTTTTCGCAGCTGATTTTCAAACTGATTCATCTCACTTTTCAACAATTTCGCTTCATCAGATTGTCGCCACTCGATATGTTCCTGCCAGTGTTCCCAAAAATCGTCTGTCTCTGCCTCACGCCAATTCCGTACCTTCATTTCTCCAGCTTCATTTAAGGTGTACACCTTTTTATCCTTTTCAATCGTACTGTCGATGAAACCTTGATCCATTAGTTCCTGTAAAGCTGGATAAATGGTACCAGCGCTTGCTGAATACAATCCATTTGAGCGCTCCTCTAATTCTTTCATAATTTGATAACCATGCATCTTTCGTATGTTAAGTAACTGCAAAATCGCCATTTGCACAAACCCTCTACGTTTTCCCACTTATTCGCCCTCCTATATCGATAATATTTTAAACGATATATCGGTAATATTCAATCGATATAAATATATGATTGTTCCTCCCTTCGCACAAAAAAAACCCTCGCTATAACAGCGAGGATTCTTCTCTATCTTACTTCTCTTCTTCAAGCTTATTTGTAATTTTATACTCTTCTTCTTTCTTTTGAAGCCATGTAGCGTATTCTGTTTGCAATTTTTCTGTTAATAACGTCTCTTTAATTTGTTCTTCGCTATCTTTTAATGTTGCTTCTTTTGCTTCTTTTTTGTCAGTTACTTTAATGATATGGTAACCGTGTTCAGTTTTAACAGGTTCACTAATTTTACCAACGTCTAGTTTAAAGGCTGCATCTTCGAACTCCGCAACCATTTGCCCTTTGCCAAAGTAACCAAGTGATCCGCCGTTTGCCGCACTGCCTTCATCTGTAGAATATTCTTTAGCAAGCTCCGCAAAATCGCCGCCGTTTTCTAGTTTCTTCAACACTTCTTCTGCAGTTGCTTTATCTTCTACTAAAATGTGGCTCGCTTCTACTTGTTCAGCTTGTCCAAGTGAATCTTTATTTTCCTCAAAATACGTCTTAATCTCTTCATCCGTAATCTTAATACTTGGTTCAATTAATTTTCTTGTTTGTAAGTATTGAACGATATCGTCTTTTAAGTCATCCATAGATGAACCACTAGCTTCTAATTGACCTTTTAATGTTTCTTCATCACCATATTGTTCAATAAGAACATCCAATTCTTTTTGAATATCTTCATCTGATACAGTAACATTTTGTTTCTTTACTTCTAATTCAATCATTCTATTTGTGATCAGTGTATTTAATGTATCTGTTCCGTAGCTTGCCACAAGCTCATCATATAACTCTTCTTTTGTAATTTTACTTCCGTCTACAGTAGCTACTGTTTCATTTTTTGCAGTAGATGTAATCATCGCCACTATGATAAGAGCAGCAATTACGACTGCACCGACTAGCCAAACTGCTAGCTTTGCATTCTTTTTCATTTAGACTCTCCCTTACTTTCTCTTTTTTCTTATCATACCCTTAAATTATTAAAAAATCCTTAATTTCGTCCTAAAAAAACACCGTTTCACCTTCGAAACCGTGTTTCATATGTTTATACGGGCTAATCGGGTTTACCAGGATGTGTGATATACTTTCCAATGAGCCTTCGAATTGGCTTTAGAAAGATAGATTTTTTGTTCAACATTCTCGTATAATTCATCAGCCGGATATTTTTGTGAAACAACTAAATATTCTTTACCATTCTTCTTATAGTAGTTAATTTTAGGGGCTGGTATCTTGTATTTGATTCTTTCATTTTTATCCCATGTAATCCCATACATAATTACATACGCAGGAAAATCTGTCGCTCTCCAACCATATAACCGCTTCCCATTTTTAATTTCCAAAAGCATTAAATCATACTTATATAATTTCTCAATAAAGGCATCTGTAAATCCAGGTGATAAAATAGAGTAAATTTGTTGCTTTGTATAGGAACCCTTTAGACTATTTTGGATTTTAATTACTCTATCCGTAATCTTTTTAGCCTCTGTTTCTGACATCTTCTGATAATATCTTAAGTATTGATTAGATACATATCTTTTTTTACTCTTATAATTAATCTCTGCCCATCCGCTTTTTGTAATAGAATACACCGTTACTTTAGCGTTATCTTTTAAAGAACCAACAATTGTATGAGTTGTACTTGCCCCACTTCTAACATTTAAAACACCTGAAGTAATATCTACATAAGCGACTTTGGTGCTTGCCGCTTGTACATGTGAGGTAGATGCATATGAAAAAACAATCGGTAGAACTAGCAGGATAACTGCTAAACTCTTTAAAACTCTATCCATTGAAATATAAGTCCCCCTTCTCTAAAGTTATCTTTATATTACCATAAATAACCATATTTTCAGTTCTGAACACCTTAACAAACAAAAAATCCCCAAATTAATCAATTAAAAAACAGAGAGTACCCTATTTCACTCCAATAGTACACTCTCTGTTTTTATTTCCTATGCATTTTAAATTCTAAGAAAAGCTCATTACCGAATTAACAATCTCTAAGATTGCTAATGAAACTTTTTCTTATTTACACTCCTTTCCTTTTCCGCTAGTCTTATAACATCAACTAGATATTCCCTTTGAAAGGAAGCGCAAAAAAGTTATGGAAGACATCAATCTCTACACCTTGCTATTTTTAATACTAGCTGGTTTTATCGCTGCATTCATTGACTCAGTTGTAGGAGGCGGCGGGCTCATTTCTATACCCGCTCTACTATTTACAGGACTCCCCCCTTCAACAGCCCTTGCTACAAATAAGCTGGCCAGCTCAATGGGTTCTTTAACAAGTACCCTCGCCTTTATTAAAGCCGGAAAAATAAATTTCAAACTGGTTATAAAGCTATTTCCGCTTACCATTATAGGAGCCATTTTAGGTGCATATGTTGTTCACTTTGTATCCTCTGAAATACTAAAGCCGCTCATACTCGTATTATTAATTATTGTGGCTATTTATACGATTGTAAAAAAAGATTGGGGAAAAGAGGCCGTTTACAAAGGACTAAATTGGAAGAAAGCGACGATTTTTATATTCGCTATATTCGCTATTGGATTTTACGATGGTTTTCTCGGACCTGGCACAGGATCTTTCTTATTATTTGCATTTTTGATGATTGGTTTTGATTTTGTACAGGCAGCCGGGAATGCTAAAATATTAAATTTTGGTAGTAATATCGCTGCACTTATTATTTTTTTAGCTATGGGTTCTGTTAATTTTTCTTATGGAATTCCGATGGGCCTAGCCATGATTGCGGGTGCATTAATTGGTACCAAATTTGCTATTAAAAAAGGCGCTTCATATGTACGCCTCTTATTTATTTTTGTTACCATTTTGTTGATTAGTAAAAATGTTTTGACCTATTTCCATATCATTTAAGCGATTACTATCTAGTGAAAAGGCGTGCGAAACTACGATTTCGTACGCCTTTTCACTAGGCAGCTTTAAGTAAATGTTAGATTGCCATGAAATTGTCGATATACAAAAAACCTATCCAAAATGGATAGGTCTATCATGACTTCATCTGTAAAAGCTCGGTTAATCTTACTGCTGTTTTCTCCCCATTCGCAATACAATCAGGAATTCCCACTCCGAAGTATGAACACCCTGCTAAAAGAATATTCGGATAGCGTGACTTCATTTTTTCTTGGAGTGACTCTACAATTTGATGGTGCGTAATATGATAATTGGGCATATTATTATGCCAATTCGTAATTTCACTTGCCACAGGCTGTCCGGTAATCCCTAGACTATTTCGAATATCAGCTAATGCAACCTCTTCTAATTCAGCTTCGTTCATCTTTCGTAATCGTTCATAATGCGGACTGGAACTTTTATAAAAAAGACGAACTAGCAAATGATGATTCTTTGACGTATGTGACCATTTTCGGCTTGTCCACGTGCAAGCATTGCATATTAAATCACTGCCTTCTGTCGTAATAAAGCCCGTTCCATCTTGTGGTAACTCACTATCCGGCAAATCAAAACCAAGATAAATACTAATCATCGAACTATTTTTGAACTGATTAAACTCTTCGTTCAACTCCTCATTTTGCAGTAACTGTTTCGCTACGGAATCCGGTGTACTTAATACAACATAATCTGCTTCTACTTCTTTATAGTTTGTAAATGTAAGAAGATAACGATCAGATGTTTTTTCAACTTTCTTTGCTTGTACACCTTTAATGATTTCAACAGAGTCCATCAACTCTTCTTCTAGTTGATTAATAATGGTCGATAAACCGTTTTTAAACGATAAAAATTTACGATTGGCTGTGCCTTTAAATTTTTCCTTATTCGCTTCTAGGCCGCGAATGATGCTGCCATATTCATTTTTATAATCAATTAAATAAGGAAGAGTAGAAGCAATCGTTAAATCGTTGAGCTTACCTGAATAAACGCCCGATAATACGGGAGAAATTTGTTTCTCCACCAGCTCTTTGCCAAGAAAATGTTCAAGAAAGGCTCCCACTGAATCATTTTTTGTAAACGTGTCATTCAATGTATAAAAATCCTTTAACGCTTCGACTTTTCCTTCCGCCGAGATTAAAGTCGTTGTCGCTAACGATTCTAAGCTCATTGGAATACCGAACATCGCATCTTCCGGAATCATCTTTAACTCGCTGTCACTATATAAAAAAGATCTTCCCGTCGCATTATAAACGACTTCTTCCTCTAATCCTAACTCTTTAATAAACGGAATAACATTTTCTTTGCGCGTGACAATCGAATCTGCACCCGTTTCGATAATAAACTCTCGATTATGAACAGAACAAATTTTACCGCCTAACTGTTCCTGCGCTTCTATAAGAATCAAACGTACATCTAAATCATTTGCTTTTACCGCTTTTTGCAAATAATGCATCGTAGATAATCCAGTAATTCCGCCACCAATTACAACTACTGTTTTCACTTTTTGACACCTCAATTATGATTAACTTCCTTCATTAAAGTGTACCATAAGCCATTCATAATTATGAACGCACGCAGCTCTTAATATAACGGAAACGAATGAATGTACCAATATTGCCATATATTAAACGACACTGGACGAATCCATTTGCAGACCCATCATGCGTGTGATGACCTCCACCATCCGATCTGGTCCTATTTCTATTCCTTTTTCATAAGTATCAACCGCTAGATTCCAACGCTTCACTTTTTGATTAGTCTTTAATAGACGAAGCAATTGTTTTTCAAATGGTTGATTCTGTTCTAATGTGAAGACAAGCTCTGATTTTGTTAAATAATGAAGGTTTATTTCCTCCTGACCAGGAAGAAAGGAATGCACGATAATCGGCAGTCTTTTTTTTATCGCTTCACTAACAGTCACGCCGCCAGGTTTCGTAACGATGGCATCTACTTGTTCGTATAGTGCATTCATTTCCGTTCTTGACGATACATATGACAATGGTTGAATATGACTGCTATTCCAAGAAAGAATTTCATCATATAGCTTTTGATTCTTTCCACAAAGCACGATAAAATCAAAATACTCAGTACTTTTTAATGCATGAGACAATGTTAACATCCCACCAAGACCGCTATTACCTCCCGCAATTAAAATAATAGGACGATTATTACACTTCTTGAAACGAACTGTTTTCGTAATTTCTTCGTGAACAGGGATCCCTGTTACAACCATACGGTGTTTAGGAACCTGGTTTTTCCTTATCAACTGTTCCTTTACTTCCTGACTAGGGAGAAAATGAAAGTCAATTCCCTCTCTTCCCCATACACTATTAATAAAAAAGTCTGTATACACATTGATAATCGGAACATGACATTTCCCTTGTTTCTTCAGCTGACTAAGAAGATAGGAAGGATACCCATGTGTACATACGATTAAATCAGGTCTTTCGTGCCTTAACAATTGCTCCATTTTTTTCAAAAAGATAAGATTATACCACTTTATCAGTCGAGCATTCGCCCGTGTATCGTAGAAAAAATTTTTGTAGGCAAAGTTATACGTTTCTGGTGCATAGCGAATCCAGCTTAAATAACTGCTCGTCACCACCTTTTCTAAAGATTCATTCGTATAACTTATTAAGTCTATTTTTTTACATATAATTCCGTTCATACGGGCATGTAACATATCTATTAAAGCATCTGCTACTTGATGATGACCTGATTGCATGCGTAAAAGAGGCAAAAACAATATCTTCTTCATCTATTTCAGCTCCGATTCTATAAGAAATTCTTCACAACGATTCACTGAAAATCAGACATTCTTATTTTCAAACCTTTATAATGATCAGTTTACTTCACTTTTTTTACATCCTATCACGATGTTGTAAACGTTTCTTACGTATATACTTCACCAACATATAAATGACAAAAATCGCTAAGAACAGAACCCCTAAATAAGGAACATAAACAGGATTAACATTAAACGTCTGCCCAATATAATACCCCGCCAAAATAAACGGAATAACCCAAAGAAGAGTGCCTAGTAGAGAAAATAGAAAAAATGCGCCAAATGGGATTTTTGCGATGCCGGCAAAATACGGGCTCATTTGGCGAATACCCGGCATATAAAAACCGAATAGAATGGTTTTATAAGCATTTTTGGTATAATTATGTTGGACTTTCTCCCACCTTTCAGAAGTAATACCAACATACTTACCGTATTTATGAATAAAAGGATATCCGATATACCTCCCACATAGAAACGCCGTGAGCATGCCAATAAAAGTACCTAAAAGGGCACATAATACGGCCCAGCCAAATGAAAGTTGATGATGTACAATCAATACACCGATTAAAAAAAGAAGAGATTCTTCCGGAGCAGGAATCCCGACAATCCCAAAGAATAAAAACAGAAAAATAATCAAATATCCGTATAAATCAATATACTGTAAAATTGTTTCGCTATTCATGATATCCTCTTCATTTCATTTAACGTCATAAAGCGTATACCTTTTTCTTTACTTTCGTGTAAATATACCTCTAATTGTTCTAGCATATATCGCGGTGCTTCCTGATCAGCCCCTAACGTTTCCCCGCAGTCATGAAGCAGAAGAATCGAGCCGCGCTCTGTTGCTAATCGCAATTCATTGAGTAAAGTTTGCTGGCAGTTTTTCACTTTCCAATCTCCAAAAATATGCGACCACATAACAATATGGTAGTTTTTACTCAAAAATAGGGTAAACAAATTAAAATGTCCCCATGGAGGTCGGTAAAACGCGACCTTCTCATTCGTACATTCCTTAATAGCTTGTTCCGTTACATATAACTGCCTTCTTAATATAAATGGAGGCATAAGCCAGCTCGATATATGCTGAAAGTGATGAATTCCAATCGTGTGTCCCTCCTGGTGCATCCGCTTCACAAGATCAGAATTACTTTTCACCTTACTTCCTACGACAAAGAAAGAAGCCTTCACCTGATACTTTTTTAACAAATCTAATAATTGCGTTGTATATTCGGGGTTAGGGCCATCATCAAACGTTAAAGCAATCCGATTCTCGCCTTTCACTTTTTGAGTGATTCCCCATCCACATATGCGAATTATGACGGTCGGAATAATAGAGTAAAATAAAAACAATAAACATAACGTACAACTGATTATGACTACAATCTGCATTCCACGCATCCTTCCATCTTCAAAAAATTCACTTATATATTTATACTAAAACTAACTTTCTAAATGTAGCACGATTCCCACCATTTTTTATATATTTTTTTGAAGAAGCATATAAAAAAAGCTGATTAGCACGGAGCACTAATCAGCTTTTTTTATATCTATGATTGTTGATTTGGTTTTAATACAGCTTGTAAAGAAAGCTTATCGCTACCATTTAACAGTAAATAAACAGACATTACTAGAAACGCTAAATCTAATTCATATCCCGCCATTTGACCATTTCCTGCAAAGCCTACGCTTAATTTAACTGTGAAAATAGCTCCCAACATCACAACGGCGAACAAGGCTGCTACAATTCTTGTTCCAATCCCAAGAATCATCGCTATTCCCCCGACAACTTCAATAAGAGCTACAACATAAGCCATAAATCCAGGAATACCAATGCTATCAAACCAACCAGCTGTACCAGCAATTCCATCATTAAACTTGATAAAGCCGTGAATCAAAAAAGATACTCCCAACACGACACGTAAAATCAATGAACCTAGCTCATAATTTTTCTTCATTACGTAAATACTCCCCCTATTTATTACTTTAAATATATAAGTTACTTATAGTTAGTAAGTTTAAAATAATATTTTAATTGCGTCAAGTAAGTTTTTTGTTTTCAATAAATTACCATAAAATAGCTTTGTTAAATAAGAGTGTGACTAACAAATCCACAACATCCTATAACAGAGCCTAAAAAATAAAAAAGTTATTCCTTTATCGGAATAACTCTTCATACTAATTTCACAACTTTGTTTTATACTGTTTAGCACAAACAAAGAAATTTGAGGTGATACATAATGAATAAACAAGGATTTGGGCTGCTTATTTTGTTATTACTCAGCTTTTCCTTCCCAAGCTTCACTCTAGCACACTCACATGTGATTCAATCTACACCAGGAGAAGGTGAAGTTTTAGATACACTTCCATCAACTGTTAGTGTAACGTTTAACGCTCCTATTCAAGCTGCGTTTTATTCTCTTGAAGTGTACAACGCATCTGGAGAGCGAGTGGACACCGATGAAAATGTACTAGAAGATAACGTATTAAAAAACAAACTTCCAAACGAAGTTGAAAATGGGTCATATACATTAAAGTGGAAGGTTGTTTCTAAAGATGGTCACCCAACAGAAGGTTCTCTTTCTTTTGTTGTTGACGTTAAACCAGCCGAAAAACCAATTGAAAAAGAAGAAATTAAGCAAGAAGAAACGACTGTAGAAGAAAAGACACCTGTCGTAGAAGAAAAAATACAACCAGAGAAGACTACACCAGAAATCGGTCACACTCTAACTCAAAGCTTATTATACGGAAGTCTATCGCTCTATATAGGAGTTTTATTCTTTCACTTAAAGTTATTGCCTAATACAGTATCTTTTCACATCAATAACCGAAGTAAGCTGCTATTATGGATTTCTTATGTTGGACTTACGCTCAGTATCCTGCTTAGTCTCCCATTACAAGCGCGGAGTATTTCTGGATCAATAAGTGATACTTTAACTCTTACCACCTTTGGTACAGTTTGGTTTGTAGAAATTGTATTACTGTTCTTTCTATTGCTAAGCACTTGGCTTTTACATAAAGCCTCAAGAAAATGGGCTGCTGCTTTAGTTATCCTATTACTTCTTAGTCTCATGCTGGCTAAATCATTTATCGGTCATACGATGATGGTTTCGATTCCAGCAGCCGCCATTACGATGAATTTCCTGCATCTAGCAGCTATGTCTTTATGGCTCGGTGGATTATTGGCGATTTGTTTAGTATTACCGCGTGCTGCAAAACACGTAACTAATCCCGACGAGCGAAAAACAGTGTATTGGCAAGTATTGCACAACTTTTCGTCCTGGGCACTCATTTTTGTTTCTGTGCTTTTAACAAGCGGAGTCTGCAGCAGTCTTCTTCATATCGATTCAATGGATTCCTTATTGACCACTCTTTATGGACAAGTATTGCTTGCAAAAGTTGCATTAACACTTGCTATGATTCTGTTTGGAGCCTATCACTTTTTCCGAATCAAAGGAAAGAAAAAAACACTAGGACCTTCTGTGCTTATCGAATTTTGTTTCGGGATTATCGTTCTTGTGTTAGCTGCTATTCTAACGAATTTACCGACCGCTATATAATAAAGTGAAACTTCCATCAGTAGGGGATTTTCTTTCATCCCCCACTGATGGTTAGCCACGTTCTACGGTCACTAAGATTTCCGCTTCGCTTCAATCAAGTGACCGTACGAACCTGATTGGTGAAAGCTTACCTTTGAAAACCACAAAGGTAAGTTTCACTATCTCTCACCAATCGGACCTTTACTACAAAAGCGAGGCGACTGTTCAGCCCCGACAAGCATAAGTTGAAATGCGGCGTGGCGCAGTTTGCCACAGAGCATGACAGCTTATGACCTCGAGGGGCTAGGAGCCGCAACTAGATGAGGGCAGTTGTCCCCCACCTATCTTCTTTGTTTCCTCGTAAGCTTGAGGCAGGGGCTTACTGCCCGTTAAGTGTAGGATAAACGTTGAGCTGACTAGCTTTTTCGCTAGTCAGCTCTCTTTTTTGAAATTTTTTGTAAAATAGCCTATACATTTTCCAATTTGAGGTATATACTGTATTATAACAACATACAAATTATTAAAACTGTACTACAAAAAGGAGGGGCGAGAAATGCAAGGGGAACAGTCAGTAGAGTTTTTCAAAAGCACAACTACGAAACATTGTCCGGAATGTGGAGAAGGGATGAAAGTTCACTCACTAGACCATTTAATGGAGTGCGATCGCTGCCTTTCAAAACGAGCTGAATAAATAAAATTACCTACACTTATGCAACCGTATGCGCTTTATCTATATGAACGGACTTATATAAAAAATTTTAGGAGGGCATCATCATGCAAACAAAAAAATCTGTAGAGTTTTTCAAAAGTATCCCGGCTAAACATTGTTCAGAATGTGGCGAAACTGTAGTGGAGCAAGCAGAATCTTATTTAATGGAATGTGATCGTTGTCTTTCGAAAATTGAAGAATAAATATAAGTACTTTTTGAAGTATACGAGATTTGTAAAAAATGATAATAGGGGGAAATAATCATGCAAACAAAAAATCCAATGGAGTTCTTCCGTAACTTACCATCAAAACAATGTGCAGAATGCGGCCAACAAATTGAGGAGCAACACGAATCATACCTAATGGAATGCGACCACTGCTTATCTAAAAAAGACGAATACTAATCAACAGAACCCTGGATGCTAAAGCATCCAGGGTTTTATTTATCCACAAAGTTATACACATATTATCCACATCTGTAAATGTCACTGTGACACAACATACGCTTGGTATTTATCATAGTCGCTTTGTTTACATTCGAGTTGAATAAGGGTGCCATTTTCTTCATAGGTTGTTTCTATGACGTTGGCCTGTTCATTAAAATAGGAGATGATTTGCCCTTTGTCATACGGAATGAGCATGCGGCACTGAACATAATCTTGAAACAACTGCTCTTTAATCATGCCAATCAGCTCATCCATGCCCATTCGCTTTTTCGCAGATAAATAAATTCGCTCTCCTGCTACACGAGGAATTTCTCCCTCCGTCAAATCTGCCTTATTATAAGCAAAAATCGTTGGAATTTCCTTAATCCCAATTCCCTTTAACGTCTCATTCGTAATTTCTATCATCTGTTCATAATTGGGATTCGCATAATCAACGACATGAATCAATAAATCCGCTTCCGCCACTTCCTCTAATGTAGAGCGAAAAGCTTTAACAAGATGATGCGGTAATTTAGATACAAACCCAACTGTATCTGTTAATAAAAATTCCTTCTTATCAGGTAAAGGAATATGCCGCACTGATGTTTCTAGCGTTGCAAATAACATATCTTTTTCAAACACTTGCTTCTCATCAAAGTTCGGGTGAAAACGCTCAACAAACGCATTCATAAATGTTGACTTTCCAGCATTCGTATATCCAACAAGCGCTGCAACCAGCAGCCCCTTCTTCTTGCGTTGTTTTCGCTGTGTTTGTCGATGCGCAACAAGCTCCTCTAATTCTTTATTTAACATCGTTATTCTTTCTTCAATTCGGCGGCGATCTAACTCAACTTGTTTCTCACCTGATCCGCGGTTACTCGTGCCAACACCGCCACTTTGTCTTCCTAACGATTCACGTAAACCATTCAAACGCGGCAGCATATACCGAAGCTTGGCTACTTCAACTTGCAGCTGAGCCTCTTTCGTCTTTGCTCGCTTATCAAAAATATCAAGAATTAAAATCGTTCGATCAATAACCTTACATTCCAAATCCTTTTCCAAATTACGAATTTGCGAGGGCGACAATTCATCATTAAACACGACTAGATTCGCATCCTGAGCATTAATTAACGCCTTCACTTCTTCCGTTTTTCCTGTACCTAAATAATGCGAGGGATTGATTCGCTGCAAATTTTGACTTAACTCGCCGACTACCTCTACTTCACAAGCAGCCGCTAAATTGGCCAACTCCTCCATCGAATACTCAAAATCACGTTCATTATTCAAGTTCACGCCAACTAAAATCGCTCTTTGCTCTAATTCCTTCATATGTATCTCCCCCTTAAAGCAACAAATGTAGCCAAAGCTTATCATACGCATTTTTCTTTTACAATGTACGTTCAAAATATTAGAAAAACATGATTTGTCGCCTCTAATGGTGAAAGTCGATGTCGCATCTTTACTTTAAGGTTAAACGTTCTCAAAAGTATAAAAGCTGCAGAATTCCCGAAGAAATCCTGCAGCTTTTGTTAATCTTTCACACGTAATAATCGTAAACTATTCAACATCACAATAAGCGTTGCTCCCATATCCGCAAAAATCGCCATCCAAAGTGTTAGCCAGCCTGGTGCAATTAACAATAACGCGATCAGCTTAATAGCAAGCGAAAATGTAATATTTTGCTTAATAATTTGCAATGTTTTACGGCTTAGTTTAATTGTATAGGGTAACTTCGATAAATCATCGCCCATTAAAGCAATATCTGCTGTTTCAAGAGCTGTATCCGTTCCTGCCCCGCCCATTGCAATTCCAACCGTTGCGGATGCAAGAGCCGGTGCATCATTCACTCCATCGCCAACCATCGCTACTCGGCCATACGTTTCTTGTGTTTTCTTCATAAAAGCAAGCTTATCTTGCGGCAATAAATTAGCTTGAATCTCATGGACGCCAGCTATAGCTCCAATACTTTTCGCGGTGCCTTCATTATCACCTGTCAGCATAATCGTTTTTTCAATGCCCAGTACATGAAGCTTGCGGATTGCTTCTTTACTACTCTCTCTTATTTCATCAGCTACTGCAATCAAAGCTAATATTTCTCCCTCTGTTCCAAGGACCATTACTGTTTTTCCCTCGTTTTGAAGCTGGCTAATTTGCTGCTTGATTTGAAGATCTATATTGTATGCAGCAAATAATTGAGGACTGCCAATGAAATATAGACAATTAGAAATGCTTCCTTTAATGCCTTTACCCGTAATCGATGTAAAATCTTCTACATGTACTGCATGATCATAAGCTCCCACCGCCTCTGCTTTTCGAACAATAGCTGATGCGAGCGGGTGCTGTGAACGATGCTCTAACGCTGCCGCAATCGTCCACACATCTTCTTCTTTCACATCTCGTGTTAATAAAACAAAGTTTGTAACTTCCGGTACTCCTTTTGTTAGCGTACCTGTTTTATCAAAAGCAATTGCTTTTAACGATCCAGTTTCCTCCAAATACACGCCACCTTTAATAAGAACACCATTTTTCGCTGCGTTCCCAATCGCTGTCACAATCGCAACAGGTGTCGAGATGACTAGTGCACAAGGGCAACCGACCACAAGAACCGCTAAACCTCGATAAATCCATTCGCTCCAATCTCCACCTGTAAAAAGCGGCGGCACAAGAGCAATTGCAAGAGCAATCAGCATAATCGCTGGTGTATAATACTTTGCAAACTTATCGACAAACGCTTGGGAAGGTGCTTTTTCTGCTTGTGCCTCTTCCACAAGATGAATGATTTTCGAAAGTGTCGTATCTTCTACACGCTTCGTTACCTGAACTTCTAATAACCCTTCGCCATTTAACGTTCCGGCAAACACTTCTCCATTGATTGTTTTAAAAATCGGCTCCGATTCACCTGTAATCGCTGCCTGATTCAACGTTGAAGCACCTTTTACAATCATTCCATCCATTGCAAGCTTTTGCCCTGGCTTAACAATCATAATATCGCCGACTTCAATATCATCAACATGAATAAGCATTTCGTGATGTCCTTTACGAATTAACGCTTCTTTCGGAGCAATATTCATAAGCGATTCAATAGAGTTTCGCGCTTTATCCATTGAATATTTCTCCAGCACTTCACTAATCGCAAACAAAATGACAACCGATGCACCTTCTCCCCATTCTCCAAGGAATGCCGCTCCAATAATGGCAACGGTCATTAACGTATGCATATCAAACTGAAGTCTGACTAAGTTTCTTAATCCGTTAATAAATAGAGCATAGCCACCAATCAAAATCGATGCTGCATAGCCTAGAACGGGTATGATATGACCTTCACCGTACTGTTTGCTAAGGAGCCATCCTAAAACAAGTAAAATGGCTGAAACCAATACTTTTATATTTTCTTTTTGCTTCCAAAATGATTCTTTTTTAGTAACCTGCTCTTTATCATCACGGAGTTTTAAATGATCGAATGCACCAGCTCTTTCTAAATCCTCAATTGTCGCTTCACCTTGCACAGAAATTTTGGAGGCGCCGAAGTTAAGTTTGGCATCTTCTACACCATCTAATTCTTTTACTTTCTTTTCAAATTTGGCTGCACAGCTTGTGCACGATAATCCTTGAATTCGGTAAGTTTTAGTCTGTGCTTCGCCCATCGACTTTCACCTCCTGCTGATGCTCTAAAGCAATCATCATTAATTGTTTAATATGGTCATCGTCTAAAGAATAGAAAGCGAGCTTCCCTTCTTTACGAAACTTCACAATCGCATGTTTTAATAAGGTCCTTAGATGATGGGAAGTGGTCGCCATTGAAGCACCGATAATATTGGAAATATCACACACACATAATTCGCCTTCCTGACTCAACAAATAGGCAATCTTGGCTCGATTCTCATCACCAATGACTTTAAACAACCTCGAGATACTTGCAATATCGACCGTACTCATTTCTTGTTGGACTCGATTCACTTTTGGTTCATCATAACTGTAAACCTCACAATAATCCTTTGTATCAGCCATCTCCAACATCCCTCATTCAAATATTTATTTGATTATAGACTATCACATCACACTCCATATTCAAATAGGCGTTTGAATGGTTTTTCATGAAATTTCTGAATATTCAAGGTTATCCACAGTTTATTCACAATCCTAAATGTCACTGCGACTTTATTCTATTCTACACAAAAAAAGCAAACTCCATAATGGAGTTTGCTTTTTTGCTTTGCATAGGTTTTATTAAGCTTTTTGAACGTTAGCAGCTTGTGCTCCACGTTGTCCTTGCTCAACTTCGAAAGTCACGTCTTGACCTTCTTCTAAAGTTTTGAAACCTTCGCTTTGGATTGCTGAAAAGTGAACGAATACGTCATCTCCGTTTTCGCGCTCGATGAAACCGAAACCTTTTTCTGCGTTAAACCATTTTACTTTACCTTGTTCCATTGTTGTTGCCTCCTGGGTGCATCTTATGCACATTATATTACTATCCTTGCCCTAGGTTTTCATCGAAACGAAAAGTTACACTTTAAGAATCCTTCAATACCGAACAAAAATAATTACTCTTATCATAACAGGATTTTACAACAAATGCAAACCAAACATCCACAAATGTATACACCACTTGTCCACAATCACTCAAGTCACTGTGACACAGTTATAAAATCCCATAACTTTACTGCTCCATACGCACATAAAAAGTTTATTTTTAAACATTCTATTATTGTAATTCAATACATTTTATAGGGGGATTTTTTAAAATGACTGTAATCAATCAAGTTCAACAAACATTATCTGGATTAAAAGGTATACAAGCAAGCTTTGAAACATTTGCTTTACAAACAGATAACCAACAAGCTAAGCAGCTATATCAACAAGCAGCTCAACAAACGCAATCAATTGTTGATAGCCTTTCTCCACGCGTTCAACAAATTCAAGAAGAAGAGCCTCAATACAAACAACAATAAAATCGTAAGACACCTGAGGCTAGGTATTAAAATTTATAATTAAGAAAAGGTTGGTTACTTCTAACCAACCTTTTCTTACAAATTGAAACCTCAGAATGAAAGAGGAGTCACAGAGTATGTCAAATAATAAAAAAAAGCTATTAACACCTGTACAACAACAATATCAAGAAATGCAATCACAACTTGAAACCAAAAGGCCCGTCTTCAAAAATTGTCTGAAAGCATTTTTGACAGGGGGCTCCATTTGTTTAATTGGGCAAGCAATCCAAATCTTTTATATCTATTATTTTGATTTCACAGAACAAACAGCGGGAAACCCTACCGCAGGAACACTCATCTTCATCGCGATGTTACTCACAGGCTTTGGCGTATATGATCGAATTGGTCAATTTGGTGGTGCCGGCTCTGCCATTCCACTTACTGGATTCGGCAACGCTGTTATTTCAGCTGCTATTGAGCATCGAACAGAAGGGCTTGTGTTAGGTGTCGGAGGAAATCTCTTTAAATTAGCGGGTTCCGTCATATTATTTGGTGTATTCTCTGCTTTTGTCGTAGCCTTCATCAAAACGATTTTAATACAGTGGGGTGGCTTATAATGTTACAAGGACATCGTACATGGGTTTTTGATCATAAGCCCGTCATTCTCTCCACAGGTACTGTTGGAGGTCCTTTTGAAGCAAACGGGGCGATTCCCAATGATTTCGATCTCTTACATTCAGATTTATGGATTAATCAAGACTCCTATGAAAAAGCCCATAAAGTCCTATTTGAACAAGCTTGTTTACGCGCCATTGAAAAAGCTGAGCTTCAGAAAGAACAAATTCAATTTCTACTTGGGGGAGACTTAATCAATCAAATCACGCCAACGAGCTTTGCCTCCCGTACGATTGGCACCCCCTACTTTGGACTATTCGGTGCTTGCTCCACATCAATGGAAGGATTAGCACTAGGCGCTTCCATCATTAATGCTAAGGGGGCAAAATATTTATTAACCGGAGCATCTAGTCACAATGCAGCCGTTGAAAAACAATTTCGATATCCGACAGAATATGGCGGCCAAAAACCGCCCACTGCCCAATGGACAGTAACGGGCGCAGGAGCTGCTGTACTTAGCGATACAGGAGATGGACCTTGCGTAACGTCAGCGACAATTGGGAGAGTCATTGATATGGGATTAACCGATCCATTTAATATGGGAGGTGCTATGGCTCCAGCTGCTGTTGATACAATTGAGGCCCATTTAAAAGATCGAAATATTGATCCCTCTTATTATGATTTGATTGTAACAGGAGATCTTGGAAAGATTGGCCATGAAGCGTCACTTGATTTATTTAAAAAGCATGGAACACCTATACAAGAAAATCAATATCAAGATTGCGGATTAATGATTTATCGAGAAGGACAACCCGTCTTATCAGGAGCAAGTGGTGCTGGTTGTTCCGCAACCGTTGTATACGGCCATTTATTAAACCGGATGAAACAGGGTGAATTTAAACGAATGTTAGTCGTCGCAACTGGAGCTCTACTCTCTCCACTTACCTTTCAGCAAAGCGAAACAATTCCTTGTATCGCTCATGCAGTGTCAATCGAATACGAAGGGGGAACCACCGTATGACTATCGCCTCAGAAGTTAAACAATGTCTTGCAAGTCTAAAAGGGATTGAAGCAAATTTATCTAGCTTAGCGATTCGGTCTCAAGATAGTGAATCACAACGCACCTTTCATGAGACGATGCTTACTGTCAATGAAGTCGTGACAGATTTACAAAAACGAGTGGGCGAATTAGAAAGAGAAGAATTTCAATACAAAGGCTTTTAGCTAACAAAACAGACTCTTGTTAGGAGGTGCAAATAAATGCCGGATTGGTTAAATATCGTTCTGCGCTCTATCTTTTTCCTAATTGTTCTTTTTTTAATTACAAAATGGTTAGGAAAAAAACAAATCTCCCAGCTTTCTTTCTTTGAATATGTTAATGGGATTACAATTGGGAATATAGGTGCTGAAGTTGTTACTGGCTTGGACCAAAAAATTTCTTTAGGTGTCCTATCCATGCTAACTATTGCAGCACTTCCGTTTCTTGCTGGGTTAATTTCGTTAAAAAGCAAACCCATTCGTGACTTTATAGAAGGACGAGGAACAGTTTTTATTAAAGATGGGAAAGTCTTAGAAGAAAATCTAAAAAAAGAACGATACACGACGGATGAATTATTAACATTGCTTCGAAAAAAAAATGTCTACCGCTTCGCAGATGTAGAGTTCGCTGTACTAGAGGCAACAGGCGACTTCAATGTTATGTTAAAAAAGGAAAACCAGCCTTTAACACCGAAAGATTTGAATATGAAATTTCCATCTGTTAAAGAACCGCAAACGGTCATTATGGATGGTGAAGTATTAGATGAGCCATTAACCCAGGCAGGTCGAAGCAGAGGTTGGTTACATACGGAGTTAGAAAAGTTAGGAGTCACAATTGAAAATGTCTTCCTTGGACAAGTTGACTCTTATGGGCAGCTTACCATTGATTTGTTTGATGACAAAATCCAAGTTCCCTCTCCACAGGAAATGCCATTATTATATGCAACACTAAAAAAATGCCAAGCAGACTTAGAGCTATTTGCCCTAGGAACAAAGAATGCAGAAGCCAAAAAGATGTATAGTACAAATAGTAAAAAGATTCAAGAAGCAGTTGATAAAGTGGGATATATTTTAAAGGAATAGACTGAACTACACCTATTACAATTACAAATGAATTAAAGGCAAAACTAAAAGGCTTGAGCCCGGTACAATACCGGGCTCAAGCCTAGACAACTGCCTAAAACTTTTTGGATTCATTTCAAATCCGGTTAGCCCGCTGCTCTATTTAATCCTAACGCTGGAATTACTCTTTTTTACTTTGGCTATGTTAATACATATTATTGTTTCATGCAATTTTTAGCTTATTCGTATGAAACCGAGATTTCACTTTAAATACAAACTTATACGAAATAAACCCTTCGTCTTGCTTAGTATTATGAACTACCCTTTTTTATTGTTTTTTCGATGTCTTCTTTCAGTTCCAATAGATGTTTCCTACTATTACTTTCTACCACTTCCACTTGGCTTTTTATGTTATAGAATTTATCTTTTTCTAAGTTCAAAAAACGAAAGACTCTTTCTATCATGTCCTGCTCTGGTATTTCAAAGTCATTTGAAAATCTCTCCAAATGGAACATTTTCAGAAGAGATTTTACCTTACTCATTTTTGAAAAACAAAAAGTCGGTATCCCATTACGAACTGCTACAAGAGCTGGATGTAATTTAAAAGAAATTAAATAATCAACGGATTGAATTAAACTATACGTCATCTCTAAATCATATTCATTATATGGTAGGGTAACAGCAGCCTTAGGGTTGGATTCTAATAATGCGTTTCGAATATTCCTACATAAAGTATAATCAGAGTATTTATTATTAGATTGATTTACTACTGGTATTAAAAATACATGATACCCTTTTTGAGTTAGTTGTACTAAAAGATTAACAATCTTTTGAAAGGGAAAATCATCGTAGGAACTTACACAAATACCAATTGTCTCCACTCCCGCATATTTCCTAATCGGATATTCAGGTTGTTCATATGCAAACACGACATCTGGAGCAACCTTTACCTCTTTATGAAGGTTATATTTTTTAAATATTCGAGCAGAATTATCATCTCTTAAATAGACCTTTTTTGCTTTTGAAAGTCTCTGGCGATGCCTATCAATCTGTTCAGTCGGCCATGTATCTTCATTATAGTGGTCCACCACACCTACCCCATATATCCAAGTAGGGTGATTTTCTAATAATGGAGGGAAATAATATTCATTATAGTAGTATGGTGTAATTAAATCCCCTCCACCAATAATGACAGCATCAATTTTGTTCGGGTCCAAAAAAGCCGACCAAGGGAAAACTCTATGATCATGAAAAATTTGTTTAAATGTTTTTAAAAACAATTCATCTCCAAAATTACCCATACCATAGTATCCACAAACACCTATATTTAACAATGTTCATTTCACGCTCCTTCTTTAAAGAATTTGAATGCATTTAACTAAAAAATATAAGTTAATCACTGCCTTCTGAAAGAGTAACTCCCTCTAAAATAGTATCCCAGGCTGAATTACATCCTGTCCAAGCATTGACTGAATTAGAAATTTCAACTGCGCAAACCCTGTCAATAGCCCAATCTATTTCAATAACCTTTTCTTCCTTCGTATAATTGATGATTAATATCGAAAAATCCCCATGATAAACCTCAGATATCGCATTCTTTAACTCAAGTGCTTCATCCCGATTAGCTTGTATTCTTACAAACAATGCTGAATCGCTTATAGCTAAAGAATTATACAATTTCTCAATACGTCTATTCATTTTTTCTTTAAATTGAGGATACGTTAATAGAGAAGTATCGCTATTTTCTGTAACAAGAAAATCATGAACCGAGACACACCTTGTATTTAAGTCCGACACAGTGTAACAACTGTTGGTACCTTGTATACCTTCAATTCTCATATTTTCAATTTCCATAAATCCATTAAATTTCTGTTTAAGTAGTCTACATAGATGACTTACCGAATAAGAATACATCCAATCGATAGGCCCAGTGAAGCTTCTTAATTTTTTCCTTTTGAGTTGAAAAGCTGTTTGGCAATTCCACCCTAAGCTTACAATCATATCATAAGGCCTTTTTATCTGGTTTAAATTCATCTATCAAACCCACTCCTTCTTTATTCCCTAATGGGATGGTTAGAGTTTTTTGAAGAAAACCAAAGATTTGCCCAAGCTCTATAGTTTTGCTTATTCATTTGACTTGTGCTTTTTGATCTAATGATACGATGATAGAGTGGGATATTAAGATAAACTGACCGATACTTTTCTAATAACCGATCACAAACTGCGATATCTTCAAATAGTCTCCCCCACTCACCTTCAAGCACTGGCCATCCATTTATACTCCTAAGAAGATGTGTACGATAAAAACGCGGAATTAAAGGTGTGGCACTATAATGAGATATGTTAAATTCTGAAGAACAAAAAATCCCTTTATAAAATAAATAGCCCTGGCTCGTCTGCGACCATAAATGATATTGGCTTGTCATGAGTGCGACTTCTTCATGATTTTGCTCCATCGAACTTACAAACTTTTCCAACGTTTGTGGAGGAATCCAGTCATCAGCATCCAATTCCATTAGAAAAGTACCACGTGCAATCGCAAGAGCCTCATTTAACGCATATGCTTTTCCGCGATTCTTATTGCTGCGTATAACATGGATACGATCATCTTTAAAAAATGAGGCGGCTCCGTACGTGTCATCACAAGATCCATCATCCATTACTATAAGCTCCCAATTTTGAAATGTTTGAACCAATACTGAACGGATACACCACCCAATTCGAACCGCTTCATTAAAGGCACAAATTACAATACTCACCATTGGTATGGATTTCATATTTGATTGTGAAACACTTTTTCGTCCCATATTAGGTAGTAAAAGAGAAAAATCTTGTTGACTTAATTGATAAAAGGAACTATAGACTTTTTGAACACCGCTAGATGCTATATCAGTTATTAGAATGGAAGCTAAATCAGTATTTTCAAGCAAAAGGTCATAATTCATATAAGCAATAGATGGGGGAAATGAGGAAATGTGTAGTAACTGTTGCAGTAGCCATGCCGTTCGCCAAATAATAGGTTTCGCTTTTGAACGTAGTAAATAGTCAGATAAAGAGTCGCCGTCTTGGAGTTTGGGTCCAATGATAATACTATTTTCCGTTGTGGTACTTGCTAATAATACATTTAATTTTTTATCGTTTAGTACTTTCCACTTTTCTCCTTCACTGCTCCATAATACCCAGGGCGAATTGACTTGTCTTAATATAAGAATTAATCGTTTAATATATTCATATGGCATCAGTTTGGCTTCTTCTAGCAATCTATAGTCCTTTTCCATAATATTTGTTAGCAACATTTGCATGCCTCCCTATCAGCTAAAAGCTATGAATTAGAAAGGAGGTTTTCAATTATGTTATTAGCCTGCATGCCTCGAATTTTCCAAGTGTTTTGTCGTGCAAAATTTATTCTGGATTCTTTAAAACTATCGGGGGTATTAAGAGATAAAAAATATGCTAATTTATTTCCGAAATCATCATGAGTTGTTGCAGTTGTAACATACGGCTCCATGGAAATACATTCAGGAAGGGCAGTAGACAACACTTGAACACCAGTCGCCAGATATTCGTACGCCTTTATTGGATTCGTAGCAAGTGTAATAGGATGATATTTAAAGGGGATTATCGCTAAATCAAAATGTTGGAGGTATTTTATCAATTCATCATGTGGCTTTTGCCCTAAAATATGAACGTTGTTCCGATCATCATAATTCGGTACATCTCCATATGGAACACCAATTGAGACAAAGTTCACATTTGGAAAACGAAGTGACAATTTTTTTATTAATTCATGATCTACCCAATAAGCCCAAGCACCAATATAGCCTACAATAGGACCATTCGGTAAATCTAACGGTTTTTCGAATTTATCTAGCGTGAAGAAAGCCTCATCAGCCCCATTAGAAATGAGGGAAACGCTCTTTTCCGGGTAAGCTAACGAAATTCTTTCCATAATAGTTCTTGCCGTACAAACAACGTAATCGGCTACTTGAATCATACTATGCTCATACTGTGCCCATTGCGGAAACTCATCACAACAATCATATACGACCTTATCTGGATGAAATATTTGGATACGTGTTCGAAGTTTCGACCAAGTAGTCCATACAACAACTTTTTGTGTTCTTCTTAATTCTTTTAACTTATTGTTGATAAAGTGTTGGCAATCCGAAAATAAAAATACATTTTTAGCTACCTCTATATATTCATGATCTAATGGAGTAAGATTTTCAAAAAATACGGTATGCCCAAGTTTCCCTAATTCAATCATCAACTGCTGGGGCCTTTGTTTCATATAGGTCCAATCAAGAGTTTTAGGATAAATAATAATTGCCATTTATACAACTCCTCTTTCTAGAAAATATATCGGCAATTTAGCCATTCTATAGATGTCAAAAAATATTTCCAGGAACATCTCTACTAAATGAAAAAGATCTATTTTTTTATTAGTAGAAGGGTACACTGCAAGTACACAATTTAGTTTAATTATTAAAATAAGATTATCATTTGCTTAAAATGTATTATTTATCACTATGTACCCTCCTTTGTTACTTAGCAATTTAGCTTGATAAGTTTCTCAAATTATCATTCAATTAGCCAAGAACTCTTACGGAAATTATAGAAGAAATCGGAATATTTAAGGTATCACCAGGGCCATACATGGTTGGATTTTCCTGAACAACAACAAAAGTTGATGTCACACTTTGCAATGTTCCTTCGGTAATTGCATTTGGAATGAACACTTCAACAGTTCTGCCATTAAAACTAGCAAGCATTTCTTGAAATGTCACTATTACTTCCTCCCCTCAAGTTAGACTTTGTCCTGTATTGAACAGCAGTAATTTGTGTAAATGGAATGATTACGATATTTCCAGTAGCTTCGCGTATTTGAACTGCATCAGGACCTACCAAAATAACAACGCCCGTAAATGTACCACCTTGGGTTGAAACAGTTACTGTGGATCCCATTCCGTTTTCAAAGTAACTTTGCATTGCTGGATTCGGTATGATTCCAGTTTGTAATTGCTCTTGTAATTGATTCACTTGTGTTTGTAATTCATTAGTACGCGATTCTAATTGAGCCGTCTGTGATTCTAATTCATTAGTACGCGATTCTAATTGAACCGTCTGTGATTCTAATCCATTAGTACGCCATTGTAATTGAGCCGTCTGTGATTCTAATCCATTAGTACGCGATTCTAATTGAGCTGTCTGTGATTCTAATCCATTAGTACGCCATTGTAATTGAGCCGTCTGTGATTCTAATCCATTAGTACGCGATTCTAATTGAGCCGTCTGTGATTCTAATCCATTAGTACGCGATTCTAATTGAGCCGTCTGTGATTCTAATCCATTAGTACGCGATTCTAATTGAGCCGTCTGTGATTCTAATCCATTAGTACGCGATTCTAATTGAGCCGTCTGTGATTCTAATCCATTAGTACGCGATTCTAATTGAGCCGTCTGTGATTCTAATCCATTAGTACGCGATTCTAATTGAGCCGTCTGTGATTCTAATCCATTAGTACGCGATTCTAATTGAGCCGTCTGTGATTCTAATCCATTAGTACGCGATTCTAATTGAGCCGTCTGTGATTCTAATCCATTAGTACGCGATTCTAATTGAGCCGTCTGTGATTCTAATCCATTAGTACGCGATTCTAATTGAGCCGTCTGTGATTCTAATCCATTAGTACGCGATTCTAATTGAGCCGTCTGTGATTCTAATCCATTAGTACGCGATTCTAATTGAGCCGTCTGTGATTCTAATCCATTAGTACGCGATTCTAATTGAGCCGTCTGTGATTCTAATTGAGCGACTTCTCTTTGTGATTGTATGAATTGGTTTTGTAATTGGTTTAATTGTTGTCTTAACTCTCGAATTTGTTCAGCATCAGGAGTTGAGCTAAGTTGGTTTAAAATATTTACCAAAACATCCAATTGCTTTTTCTCTATATGCCTAATTCTTTTAAGATACTCTAGCAACTCTTTCTCTTTTCCCACTTTTTTCACTCCTTTTTAAAGTCCCTAACAAGCTATGCAAATAAGACAAGTTTGGTGTATATAAAGATATATAGTAATATAAATTCCATATTTAACCTATTAAAAAATCACCCATGTGCTAGGCCTCATAGAAGTGTTTTACGAACATCTTTTATGTTTCTATGTATATATGTTCACCTTATTAAACTGACATAAGAATATTAATTGGTTATTGACCTTTGGAAACTTGTAGTTCTCGTATAATTAATCTTTATCCAGTTAGCCTAGTCCAATCAAAGACAAACACCCAAACAACTCTAGATTCCTAACATACAATGGTAGTAGTTAGTGAAATACGTAACATGTACATGAAAAACGTTCGTCAATAGATAGCTTTACCGTAGCTATATAATAAATATCTACAATTCCATGTTAAATAACATAGCCATTAGCAAAGAAAATTAACGATATTTTTATTAATCCAAAATACTGTGAATGAGGTGGGGAAATTTATGTATGATCCATTTCAAAGAAAAAAAATATTAACAATTTTTGGGACAAGGCCAGAGGCTATTAAAATGGCTCCATTAATTAATGAGTTAAGAAAATACCAGGAGATTGAATCGTTTGTATGCGTTACAGCTCAACATCGCCAAATGCTTGATCAAGTGTTAGATGTCTTTAAGATTCAACCAGATTTTGATCTTAATATCATGAAAGATCGTCAAAGTTTAATGGATGTAACGACACTTTCACTTGATGGCTTAGATAAAGTGATAAAAAAGGTCAAACCAGATATGATCTTAGTTCATGGAGATACGACTACAACTTTTACAGCAAGTTTAGCTGCTCTATATAATCAAGTGGCAATTGGTCATGTTGAAGCCGGTCTTAGAACAAATAATAAATACTCTCCCTACCCTGAAGAAATGAACCGACAACTTACTAGCATAATGGCTGACCTTCATTTTGCTCCAACTGAAATTGCTGCTAACAATCTTCGAAAAGAAAATAAAATAGAAGAGACAATCTTTATCACTGGTAATACAGTAATTGATGCTCAAAAGACAACCATTTTTAAGGATTATCATCATCCACTCCTCGATGAATTAGCAGGATCCCGTCTTGTTTTACTTACTGCTCATCGACGTGAAAATCTAGGGGATACGATGCGCGGCATGTTTAAAGCAATTCGTAAATTGGTAGAAAAACATAAAGATATTGCTGTTGTGTATCCAGTTCATTTAAACCCTTCAGTTAGAAAAGCAGCCCAGGACATACTGGGAAATCATTCTCAAATTCGATTAATTGAACCCTTAAATGCCGTTGATTTCCATAATTTTATGGCTCGTTCTTATTTAATCCTGACAGATTCAGGTGGGGTTCAGGAAGAAGCTCCTGCACTGGGTGTCCCTGTTTTGGTGCTACGTGATACGACTGAGCGTCCAGAGGGGCTTGACGCGGGTACTTTGAAATTAGCAGGAACGAGCGAACATTCCATCTATCAATTAGCTGATGAATTACTAACTGATTACGCTGCCTATTCTAAGATGTCTAATACAAAGAACCCTTTTGGAGATGGAGAGGCTTCGCGTCGAATAGCCGAGGCCATTCTCTACTACTTTAACCTTCGAGAAGAGAGACCTGAACAATTTAGGGCAACCAAAGAAAATGAGACAAAGAAAAAGTACTAGATTTAGTTCCTACCATGATAGTTTAATTGTTAATAAATTATACATTATAAGTGTTTATTATTTTCTCTACATTCGCCATGTCAAAATGACCATCACAATAAAAATACGAACTCAATTCAATGTCCTTACATGCCCGAAAAAGGCTACTGAAAAACTAACGCTTTTAATTTCATAAAATAAGAAAGATGACTTCTCATTCAGTATTGAATCAAAAGTCATCTTCTCTACGCTCCTTTTACTTCATTAGAGTCATTATTCGTTGTATACAAACTACATATGATATTAGTTATATCCATTCATATTTTTCGATTGCCATCTCCATGAATCAGCACACATTTCTTCAAGTCCCCTTTTGGCCATCCATCCTAGGTGAACTTTTGCCTTTAAAGGATCCGCATAACAGATTGCTATATCACCAGCTCTACGCTCAGCAAACTTATATGGAATCTTCCGTCCGGATACTTTTTCAAAAGCTGCAATCATTTCTAATACACTGTAACCAATACCGGTACCTAAATTATAGACTTCAATTCCTTTGGAAGTCATCGTCTTCTCCAATGCTTTCATATGTCCCTCAGCTAAGTCGACAATATGAATATAATCTCTTACACCAGTGCCATCTACTGTGGGATAGTCATTTCCAAAGACCGTTAACTCTTTTAACTTTCCTACGGCCACCTGAGTAACATAAGGCATTAGATTATTCGGTATACCGCTTGGATCTTCGCCAATATTCCCGCTTGGATGTGCCCCAATAGGATTAAAATAACGCAATATAACGATGCTCCAATTAGGATTAGAAATATAGTAATCTCTCAATACTTCTTCAACCATTAATTTCGTTCTCCCATAAGGATTGGTTGCCCCAAGTGAAAAATCCTCTGAAATCGGAACTTTTTTAGGAATACCGTAAACCGTAGCCGATGAACTGAATACCATTTTCTTCACATTGTATTTGTCCATAACCTCACAAAGCACAAGAGTTCCTATAAGATTATTTTTATAATATTGAAGAGGATTTTGAACAGATTCCCCTACCACTTTCAAACCAGCAAGGTGAATGACTCCTTCAATTATATTCTCAGAAAAAACCAAATCTAATTTTTCTTGTTCAAGAATATCAATTTGATAAAATTTCATACCCTTTCCTGTTATAGCTTTTACTCGTTTTATAGATTCAAAGCTGCTGTTAGAGAGATTATCGACAACGACTACTTCATAGCCATGTTGAAGAAGTTCAACACATATATGGCTACCAATATACCCTGCACCACCTGTAACTAAAATAGCCATTTAGATCACCCAAATTATGAATTTTTACTCAAAGTTGTACATACCTAAATTAGTGTTGTTCGATTGTACGGGATTAATAAAATTTTGCGTTATTTTCGACAGCTGTAATAATATGAGGAGGTAATTCTTTGATTTTAGATTGAAGACGTTTCAGGGCAGCGCGGCCCAAGTGGCGTTTACTTTCGTTATAATAAGCACATATAGAAATTTCATAATCAAAGAGATAATCATAAACATGATAATCTACAAAAAGAATATCGTCTTTCGGGAAAGGAATTTCTTTTCCCTGTAAAGCATACATTAATCCTATGCTATGTTTTGACTTACTTCGATACATTCTAGCAAGAGCATATAAAGGTTCTGCTCGGCTCGGCCTGTATGCCCAAGCATTTTGAAAAGAAACCGTAGCCAAAGCAAAGAGTTCTTCTTCTTGATGTTTTAAATCATCCATTGCGGACGAATCACTTTCTTCTATCCGTTTATAAGCAGCAATATTGGCTAACCGTTCATAACACATACCTATTTGTAATAGTGCATAAAATACTTCTTCCTGCCACCCGCCAGCTTCGACTCTTTTCCTATACCATTTAATCGCCTCTTCAGGTTCATCAAGGCAATGATATGTTTGGGCTAAATAAAACATATACCGAGGTTTTAAATCTTGAGGAGTTGTTGGATCATTAACTCCTTCTAATAATAATCGCTTATCTCGTTCGAATTTATCAGCCCTGCTTCCTCCATCTGCTTGATCATAAATCATCAAACCATCCAACTTCCCTACAGTACCTACATGCATAGGTCGCTCAAGAGCTAACTTCTCCCGATCCAAATCCCAATATTCGTGTGTCACCCCAACAGATCTCCAGGGTAGAGATGTTTTCAAAAGACGAGTTAACCAAAATTTTATGTGACCGTCAGATTGTGGCGTAAGATATTGATCGTCATTTAAACCACGCTTAGTAAAATGAGGTTCTATCGTTAAAATCATATCGGCATCGAGCAATAGCAAATAATCTGCTTCCGGATAAGTCTTTTGCGCAAGTGAAGCTGCTAAACTTCGATTATAGCCAAAATTTTTAAACGTCTCATGATGCACAGTACCAGGTATATGATTCTTCTCACACCATTCTTCAATGATGTCAGGTGTATGGTCAGTAGAGCCTGTATCACAAATCGAAACATAATCAATAATCGGTTTAGCTGCATCTAAACATCTTTCGATAATTTTCGATTCATTTTTGACAATCATGCATAGACATAATTTTCTTTCTGGCTCTGTCGGTGTCGTTTTTGACTTACTTTTTTTCATTTATGATTTAATCCCCCTCGATTTTAAATAAGTTTGCATATACTTATGTCCCATAGGTTCATTCGTTTATCCTATGCCTTCATTCCCTATATTGACTAAAGCATTCGCGGAGGTCTTTGTAATTTATATTTAAGTTATAGGAGCTCACGCATCATCTCAAAAAGTCATCACTGGAACATAATAAAGCTAAGCAATATTGGACAAATGATTCAAAAGGGAAAAATAATGAGGAATTTTTCAACAAATGCTTTATTAAAATTCTAATTGATTCTGAATGATTTCCATTAGGATTGGACGTATATTGCCAGAGGACTGTAGTAAAGTTCGTTCTAATTGCTCGATATTCATCAATAAATGAGGCACTTGGTTATTGAGAGGAATAGCAATGACAATATTAGGATGAGGGGTAGGCCCTATCTTTTCATTCTCATAAAATAACGTTTCGTTTAACTTTTCACCTGGTCGAATGCCTGTATATTGAATAGGAATATCTACACCTGGTTCATAACCGTATAAACGGATTAAGTTCTTTGCTAAATCGTCAATCCTTACCGGTTCACCCATATCTAACACAAACACTTCTCCACCTTCCGACAAAGCCCCTGCTTCCAATACTAGTTGAACGGCTTCTGGAATGGTCATAAAATAACGTACCATATCAGGATGTGTAACTGTAACTGGTCCACCAGATTCTATTTGATGTTTAAAAATGGGAATGACACTTCCACTACTTTCCAAAACATTACCAAATCGTACAATTGAAAATTTAGTTGAACTTTCTGTTGAATAATATTGAATAATCATTTCTCCTATTCTTTTCGTCATGCCCATTATATTTACAGGGTGAACGGCTTTATCTGTGGAAATTAACACAAAACGTTCAGCACCAAATTTTTTAGATGCTTGCGCCAAAATTTTTGTTCCAAAAATATTGTTTTGAACAGCTGCTCTTTCGTTTAATTCCATTAATGGAACATGTTTATGAGCTGCTGCGTGAAATACAATATGTGGACGATATTGCCTAAATGCTTGTTCAATAAGGTGTTTATCTTGAATATCCGTAATAATCAAATTCGTTTTTACATGAGGAAATTTTTCTTTTATCCTTAACCCAATGTTAAAGATACTGTTTTCCCCATGACCTAGCAAAGTAAGCGACTTCGGTTCACATTGCGCAACTTGCATGGCCAGTTCACTACCAATCGATCCCCCAGCTCCCGTAATTAGTACACACTTATTGAAGAGGTATTCTTTTAATCGTTCTGTCGGTTGGATAATTTCTCTTCCAATTAGATCCTTTAAATTAATATCACGAATTTCATGAAAGGATATTTTCCCTTTTATCACCTTCTCTATCGGAGGTAATATTTTTACATTTGCCTTTGTTTTTTTACAAACATTCACAATTTCTCGAATTTCAGATTGATGAACAGAAGGCATGGCAATGATTATATCCGTTATTTTGTTGCGATTTATAACATTTTTGATATCGGCTCTTTCTCCTAGCACCGGTATTCCTAGTATTTCAAGGTTTTGTTTTTTAGGGTCATCATCAATGAAACCAATAGGCGTATAATCTAATTCTTTTGTTGATATAATTTGATCAGCCACCCTTGTTCCTGCAACACCCGCACCGATGATTAATACTCTTTTATGAGAATGGCTTCGGACAGATCGCCATTGATGTTTTGTAATTAAAAACACACGAAAACCGCTGATGGCCAGAATGGAGCAAAGACATAAGAAGAGCATCAAAGTAAATGGCCATTGTGTATTTAAGAAAAACAAAAAATAAATCAAGTACAGCAAGTTAGCAATAATTAGAGAATTCACCACAGTAAGTATTTCCCGAACCCCTGCATAACGCCATAATGTTCTATAAGTCTTTAATATCAATAGAAAGAAATAACAAGTAAATATATATATAAACAGCGAACTCATTATTAGAAGGCTAAATCTTATTTCCTCCCCTTGTATGACCAGTAATGATAAAAAACAGGTTACGCTTAGTAAGATTATGTCAATGAAAGATAGTACTATAATCCGAAAACGATAATAATTCATAATTACCCAAACCCACCTGTATGTCTATTAGATGTACCATACTATGTCAAAGTGGAATTTTCCGTATGGACTTTTCACGTAATTTTGAAAATAAGGAGTAGTATAAGTAAGAATTCTATTAAAGGATAGTCAATAAAAAAAGTAATCCAAAGGCCGTTCAACGACCTTTTGGATTACCCTCTAAATCTCGTCAAAGGCAAAGAATGTTAACTATCTAAAAACTAACGATTGTAACACCTGCACTAGAAACATTTGAATAAGACTCATTTATTTAGAAATATTACTAAATCAAAGTATATAAAAAACTTATAAAAAGGAAGGATTACTAAAAAGTAAACCTTCCCAACCTTCAAAAGAATAATAATTCTAATCTTAAATTAACTAATTCCGATACCTGCACTTGCAACTCCAGTAACAACAGATGCCGGACCAGCTGGAGACGTTACAGAAAAGACCATTATTAAACGCTCTCCGGCAGTTACCGGTATATTTACAGTCGAAGTACCACTGCTAATAGTACCAATATTAACTACTCCAGTAAGTGATGGTGCTAATGTTACAACAGCGCCAGGAATTGGGGTGAAAATGTTTGATGTTGAAGTTGAACTCCATACTTGTGCTTGAATTGTTGCTGTTACAGCAGGGTTAAGAGTTACTGCTGCTGTTGTACTAAAGAAGCCAGCTAATGAGGTAATCGTTCCATTTCGAGGGACTGAAAATGCAAGATTCACCAAACCTTGAAGATTTATTGTTCCTGCTCCTAAACTTACATTCGGGATAGATTCTCCAAATCCAATAATAGCCCCGGTATCAACTAGCCCGCCTACAATAGTAGACAGCGCATTTGGAGTACCGGATGCTAGTGGAATTATAGCTCCAGCCCCTGCCGCTCCTGTTGCTCCTGTCGCTCCTGTCGCTCCTGCTACTCCTGCTGCTCCCGTTGCTCCTGCTGCTCCTGTCGCTCCCGTTGCTCCCGTTGCTCCCGTTGCTCCCGTTGCTCCCGTTGCTCCCGTTGCTCCCGTTGCTCCCGTTGGACCTGTGTCTCCTGTTGCTCCTGTTGCTCCCGTTGCTCCTGTGTCTCCTGTTGGACCCGTTGCTCCTGTTGGACCCGTATTTCCTGTGTTGCCCGTTGGACCTGTGTCTCCTGTTGCTCCTGTGTTACCCGTTGGACCTGTGTCTCCTGTTGGGCCTGTGTCTCCTGTTGCTCCTGTGTTACCCGTTGGACCTGTGTCTCCTGTTGGGCCTGTATTTCCTGTTGGACCTGTATTTCCTGTTGGTCCTGTATTTCCTGTTGCCCCTGCTGCTCCTGCTACTCCTGTGTCTCCTGTCGGGCCTGTGTTTCCTGTGTTACCCGTTGGACCTGTGTTTCCTGTTGGACCTGTGTTTCCTGTTGGGCCTGTGTTTCCTGTTGGGCCTGTATTTCCTGTTGGACCTGTATTTCCTGTTGCCCCTGCTGCTCCTGCTACTCCTGTGTCTCCTGTCGGGCCTGTGTTTCCTGTGTTACCCGTTGGACCTGTGTTTCCTGTTGGGCCTGTGTTTCCTGTGTTACCCGTTGGACCCGTGTTTCCTGTATTGCCCGTTGGACCTGTATCTCCTGTTGGGCCTGTGTTTCCTGTGTTACCCGTTGGACCCGTGTTTCCTGTGTTACCCGTTGGACCCGTGTTTCCTGTGTTACCCGTTGGACCCGTGTTTCCTGTATTGCCCGTTGGACCTGTGTTTCCTGTATTGCCCGTTGGACCTGTATCTCCTGTTGGGCCTGTGTTTCCTGTGTTACCCGTTGGGCCTGTGTTTCCTGTGTTACCCGTTGGACCCGTGTTTCCTGTGTTACCCGTTGGACCCGTGTTTCCTGTATTGCCCGTTGGACCTGTGTTTCCTGTATTGCCCGTTGGACCTGTATCTCCTGTTGGGCCTGTGTTTCCTGTGTTACCCGTTGGGCCTGTGTTTCCTGTGTTACCCGTTGGGCCTGTGTTTCCTGTGTTACCCGTTGGGCCTGTGTTTCCTGTGTTACCCGTTGGACCTGTATTTCCTGTGTTACCCGTTGGACCTGTATTTCCTGTGTTACCCGTTGGACCTGTATTTCCTGTGTTACCCGTTGGACCTGTATTTCCTGTGTTACCCGTTGGACCTGTATTTCCTGTGTTACCCGTTGGACCTGTATTTCCTGTGTTACCCGTTGGACCTGTATTTCCTGTGTTACCCGTTGGACCTGTATTTCCTGTGTTACCCGTTGGACCTGTATTTCCTGTGTTACCCGTTGGACCTGTATTTCCTGTGTTACCCGTTGGACCTGTATTTCCTGTGTTACCCGTTGGACCTGTATTTCCTGTGTTACCCGTTGGACCTGTATTTCCTGTGTTACCCGTTGGACCTGTATTTCCTGTGTTACCCGTTGGACCTGTTGGACCCGTTGGACCCGTTGGACCCGTTGGACCCGTGTTACCCGTTGCTCGAACTTTAAATCCATCTATTTCCACTCTTTGATTTACCTTTTGTATTTGCTCAGATTTACATTCACATTTACTATGTCCGCATTTTGAGCATTTTTTATCTTTTCCCAATAGATATCTCACTCCCTTTCATGAACTTAGATATTCTATGAGTTTGAAATTATAAATGTTTGGACAAAAAGCGATAGCCCTCTGTCTATTTTTATTATCTTCTTTTCTTGTTACTAGATAAAATCCTATTTTATATAACTCGACTCTTGTATTTTTAGCAATATCCCTAAAAAGGGCATACATATTACATCTATCAATTGAGAAATTTTTAAATTGCCTATCTTGGGTCTTTCAGCACATCCAAAAGCGTTTTTTTCGATAATGCTTGTTCATATACGACGAACCACATCACCAATTGTTCAAGTGAGTTCCGGTTGTCATTCTTGATGTTGCTACTCTAGATAGTTGTAGGTTCAGAACTTAATACACCAAAAATGTTTAATCCCTTTGTGTGAAAAAAGTTGGTATTCGTCAAATCAAAGTAACTCCTTGCAATAATGGGTATCCAGTTTCGATGTTCCAACGCACATTATAATAGCTCAGAATAGTCACGAAACTCAGGCTGCTATCTGTACAAAGAAGACGAAATGATGTTTTGCTCGACTCAAACTTGTTCCCCAATGTAATAAGACTTTGACATATCCGTTATTGCTCAGATGGCTATCTACGGTAACTGGGTGAAGGTCTGTTGATTTTAGATAAATTGAGATAAAGTCGGAATATTTTAATGCCCAGTCCATCTATAAACTACCGATAAGATGAACCTCTTTTTTATAACAAGTTTCTATTAGCTTTTTACTCGTATACCAACTATCAACTAAGACATAAACCTGTTCATCTTCGCTTATTGGGTATGTGTTGATGAACTCTGATGGCAGGATCATTTTTACTGTAAAAGGAATTCTCATAGATGATATGCTATTAGGATATTTTCATTTAGAAGTTAATAATGATTGTATGCAGCCAAACAGGGACGGTAATAAGAATAAAGCCCAAAGAATATGGTTTGCATCGTTCAACTTACATACAGTGACCTTTTTTATGATCTGTATAACGGATTCATTAAACTTGATTGAGCCGTCGCTCTGATATAGTTAATCAAAATTCTCCAATCATCTAGCTAACTAAAAAGGCCGTCCGAAAGTTTAAACTTTCAGACAGCCTTTTTCACGAAGCCTACTCAGAGAACCGCTTTTCCTCTATTATGGGATACTAAATAGGATTGTGGCAGCTGCACCATCAGCAAGAGCCCCCATACCTATGTCAAGGCCCACAGTAATTAAGGTACCTACAGTGACTGGAATCGATCCAGATGCCACATTAAAACACGCTGGACTTGTCACGGTTGCTGCAAGCGTTGTAGGTGTAAAGGTTGCTCCACAATCTGTACTTATATAAACTGTAGCTGTTGCAGTTGTAATAGTATTATTACGAGTACTAAACACGAGACCTGTAAGATTCATGTTTTGACCAACGACTACAGATTGACGCTCAGGATCCGCGTCAGCGTTTCCGAGTCCGAGGAACTGATTATTAGCAATTGATTGGTCTGTAGCTAAATAGATTGTACTGCCTCCAGCTCCTGTTGCCCCTGTTCCTCCTGTTCCTCCTGTTGCTCCCGTTGCTCCTGTTGCTCCCGTTGCTCCTGTTGGACCTGTTGGACCTGTGTTTCCTGTTGGGCCTGTGTTTCCTGTTGGGCCTGTGTTTCCTGTTGGACCCGTGTTTCCTGTTGGACCTGTGTTTCCTGTCGGACCTGTGTTTCCTGTTGGGCCTGTGTTTCCTGTTGGACCTGTGTTTCCTGTTGGACCTGTGTTTCCTGTTGGGCCTGTGTTTCCTGTTGGACCTGTGTTTCCTGTTGGACCTGTGTTTCCTGTTGGGCCTGTGTTTCCTGTTGGGCCTGTGTTTCCTGTTGGACCTGTGTTTCCTGTTGGGCCTGTGTTTCCTGTTGGACCTGTGTTTCCTGTGTTTCCTGTGTTTCCTGTTGGTTTCCTGTTGGTGTTCCTGTTGGACCTGTTTTTTTTGTGTTTCCTGTTGGACCTGTGTTTCCTGTTGGGCCTGTGTTCCCTGTTGGACCTGTGTTTCCTGTTGGGCCTGTGTTTCCTGTGTTTCCTGTGTTACCCGTTGGACCTGTGTTTCCTGTTGGACCTGTGTTTCCTGTTGGACCTGTGTTTCCTGTTGGGCCTGTGTTTCCTGTTGGACCTGTGTTTCCTGTTGGACCTGTGTTTCCTGTTGGACCTGTGTTTCCTGTTGGACCTGTGTTTCCTGTTGGACCTGTGTTTCCTGTTGGACCTGTGTTTCCTGTTGGACCTGTGTTTCCTGTTGGACCTGTGTTTCCTGTTGGGCCTGTGTTTCCTGTTGGACCTGTGTTTCCTGTTGGGCCTGTGTTCCCTGTTGGACCTGTGTTACCCGTTGGACCTGTTGGACCTGTTGGACCTGTTGGACCTGTTGGACCCGTTGGACCCGTTGGACCTGTCGCTCCTGTTGCTTGAACTTCAGATACATTGATGTTTACTTTTTGCTTTACTTTTTGCGTTTGCTCAACTTTACATTTACATTTACTATGACCGCATTCTGAACATTTTTTATCTTTTCCCACTAGATATCCCACATCCTTTCATGAACTGAGATATTCTATGAGCCTGAAATTATAAATGTTTGGACAAAGACCGATAGCTATCTGCCTATTTTTATTACCTTCTTTTCTTATTACCAAGTCAGATCCTATCTTATGTAAATAAAGTTATCGTGAACGAAACTAGCCCCTTACTCATAATTTCGCAGGTTAATTGGGGTAGATTAAATTACTACACAAATCAAACTAGAGCTACATTCGGAAAGGAGCCAAGATATTTTCGAATAATCCCTAATACAACAAACCCCTTAAGAAAACTGGTGAAAAAATTATGTACTATTGAACAGCTGAAAGTATGTTATAAAGCTAATCCAATAAGATATTGAATTTATCCCCTATTTTTAAGTTTAAGAGTAGATAGATAAAAGTAATTTTAGAGAAAGATCTATTATTATCTATAAATAATATAATTCGTTAAAAAGCGAAATTTTCTATATTTTAGGATACCTGTCCAATCTAATTTATTTTCAATTCATATCCTAATATTAGTTAAGGGAAAGAGGTGAAAATAAATTGGGTAAAGACAAAGATAAACATAAAAAGTGTAAAAAATGCGATCATGATAAATGCAAATGTAAAGATAAAAAATGTAAAGATTGTGGACATAGCAAATGTGAATGTAAAGCTAAGCAAAGTCAACATGTTGATCAAATAGTCAAAGTGACTGTAAATACTGCCACTGGTGCTACTGGTAACACCGGTCCTACTGGTAACACTGGTCCTACTGGTAACACTGGCCCTACTGGTAACACTGGTCCTACTGGTAACACTGGCCCTACTGGTAACACTGGCCCTACTGGTAACACTGGTCCTACTGGTAACACTGGTCCTACTGGTAACACTGGCCCTACTGGTAACACTGGCCCTACCGGTAACACTGGTCCTACTGGTAACACTGGTCCTACTGGTAACACTGGTCCTACTGGTAACACTGGTCCTACTGGTAACACTGGCCCTACCGGTAACACTGGTCCTACTGGTAACACTGGTCCTACTGGTAACACTGGTCCTACTGGTAACACTGGTCCTACTGGTAACACTGGTAACACTGGCGCTACGGGTGCAGCAGTTTCTGGATTTGCCTTCATTTACGATACAACCCAACAATCTGTACCTGCAGCTGGAGCAGTTACTTTTAATACAAACTTCCCTGGCAATACACCTGGATTTGTTACACATGTACCAGGAACAGCTCCTATTACAATTAACCAAGCTGGAACCTATCTCATTACCTGGGAGGTATTCCCTCAACAAGGAACTTCCGCATTCGCATTATCCTCCAATCTAACTGGCCAAATTGCAGGTTCGAATTATGGTTCCGGTTCAGGCGACCAATCATATCCAGGACAAGTGATTACAACTTTAGCGGCAGGAGAAATACTCACTTTAATTAACATCGATGGCGGAACTACTTTAAATAATCAGCCGTCTGGTTCTGGTCCTGCTGTTGTAAGTGCCTCTATTGTCATTCAAAGACTCGCATAACAAAAAAGTAATTAATCAAATGAGTATTGAGAGAGCGGTCACTGGCAGCTCTCTTTTTTATTTGGATATGTTATTATCCAAATAAAAAACCCCAATAGCATGTGTGAGCTATTAGGGTTTGGAAAACATCTATATATCCTATTATTGAAGCTTCTGATTATTCGGCATTTGCGGCATGCCTTGAGCAGTTTCAAACGCATTTAGAAGTTGCTGCATATCTTGCTGTGCAAGTTGTGGTACTTGATAATAATGATGCTTATTTTGATAAATCGAAATTTCATAAGCCATTTCGATACAATTTGGAACACTAGCAGCTATCACTCTGCGCACAACTGGATTTGTTACTTCACAAGCTGCCATCGTCTTCATGGAAGCCATGGACTTCACAGCACCAAGCATTAATCCAGACACACATTCATCCGTAATTTCTGATACAGACTGCATCGGCTTTTTCGGTTGAGTTGGTGTTAAACCATAGATAAAGTCATTATCCTGTGTCATATTATAGCTTTCTGTTCGCTTAGAAGGATCTTGACCTGTTTTAAAACATTCTACTAGCAGATTGTATTCATCTTGGATAAATTGATATTGACGATCAAGAATACTCATTAATTCTTGATCTTTTACATATTGGCGCAATATCATATATTGGCTCAAAGTACCAAGTGTTCCTGTTAACACCTCATGTACATCGAATACTTCGTGACCCCCGTGATTCATTTGCTGCGGTACAGAGCCTGTGTGCATATTTTGGTGCATTTGTCCTTGTTGGTTTTGCATCATTGTACATTCCTCCTCTTTATTGTTAAAAACATAACGGTTTTATTATGTAACAAGAAAGCGGAGATATTCTTAGATGAACCTTCCAATTTTAAATCCCTCTAATTCCCGAAATATTTATCCACCGAATAATGAATACTAAAATCAACAAAGCAAGAAAGGATTTCTGTAGAAATGAGAAATTATCTATTGAATATTTGGAATTTAGTTGACCCAATTTATTATCGTCTTTCCCATTTGAATTACCTTCCAGAGAAAAATATTTTACGTGTCAAACTTACACGTTATAAAGGAAGAAATGTAATCTTATCGGATGGGACCGCAATTAACAAAAATGACCTCTTAATCAAAATCCATTTACACAACGCTGTTTTATTAAAAGAATTAAAAACAAATCAAAAGCGATTTAAGAAGAGGTCGGTTTGTTTTTCAAGCTGTCAGAGAATCTTTGCCAAGTCTAGTTTCATTTGTTCAACAGCATCCTCAAGTAAAACAAATCAAAGGGATTATCGGAATCACTACATTGAATAAAGGAGCCAACCATCTTGGTTTTGAAATTATTCCTATTACAAACTTTTTTTATAAATGGTTTAAATGGGCAAGCTTCTTACCAATCAGCCTCTTATCAAGAACAAACTCTTATAAACATCCTACCCCTCCAAGTTATTTATTTATGTCCAAGGATGGTTTAACTAGTAGATATAAGGGACCATGAATGTTCCCTTCATATTTACTCCTCAAAAAGTTTATAAAAAGTAAATAAACTAATAGCTATACTAGGGAGGGAAAAACTCCATTATGATACGATTCAAACATCCCCCCCTTCATTGTGTTAAGAATACTAATCCTTCAGTACCTTAGATATTTATCATATCTAGAATCAAGACTTAATAAGCTATAACATCCAATGAAGAACTTACTCCTGAATCTATAACTGACATTCAGTCACCCTGCCTCTGTTTGTAAAGCCTTTATCCATTCAAATAAATAATCATGATACACCTATCAATCTATTTTTATTATATTTCCATCAAAAACAATCTACTTCCAATATCGTTATCCAATCATCCTTTTAAAGGTTTTAAGTACATATTTATCCTTTTTATGTATTTAATTACAAATTATTATACTAATATGTTATAATTTAACAAGGATACTTTTAGAAGTTACCTGAACCAAAAGACCTGCATGTATAAATCAACTATTTTCCCAATGAAACTATCATAGTCGATTTAAAACGTGCATCACACATATGTCGTTTAGGTCAAGAGAGGATGGATACATATGATTGTTTTTGATGGAGTCAACAAGTTTTATGGTGACTTTCATGTTTTTAAAAGATATTAATCTCACCATTAACAAAGGTGAAGTAGTCGTCGTCATCGGCCCCTCTGGATCAGGAAAAGCACGATGCTTCGATGTATCAATCGCTTAGAAACGATTTCAGATGGATCATTGACCGTTAACGATATATCTGTAGGAGATAAAAAGACAGATATTAATAAACTACGCCGGAATATCGGGATGGTCTTTCAACACTTTCATTTATACCCTCATAAAACCGTACTTCAAAATATCATGCTTGCTCCAATGAAAGTTCTTGGCCAATCAGAAGCCGAAGCTAAAAAAATCGCTCAAAAATATTTAGAAAAAGTAGGAATCGCCAACAAAGCAAACTCCTATCCCCTCAACTTTCCGGTGGTCAACAACAACGAGTAGCCATCGCGAGAGGATTAGCTATGAATCCCGAAATTATGTTATTTGATGAACCAACCTCAGCCTTAGATCCAGAAATGATCGGCGAGGTTCTTGATGTTATGAAGGCACTTGCACATGAAGGAATGACAATGGTCGTTGTCACACACGAAATGGGCTTTGCTCGTGAAGTTGCTGACCGCATCGTCTTCATGGATGAAGGCCGCATTTTAGAAGAGGCAATACCGGCTGAGTTTTATGCAAACCCTCGCGAAGAGAGAGCTCGCCTATTTCTTAGTCGTATTCTAAATCATTAAATAGGGGGAAATGGTATGAAGAAAAAATGGTTACAAGGATTGCTGCTTTCCATACTAGCAGTCATTTTACTAGCTGGTTGTGGAAAAGAGACATCCACAGAAACAGAAAAAAGCGAGAACGAAACAAAAGACGTGCTTGCTCAAATTAAAGAAAAAGACAAAATTGTGTTTGGTGTAAAGAATGATACACGCCTATTTGGATTAAAGAATCCTAGCACAGGCGAAGTAGAAGGTTTTGATATTGATATCGCTAAAGCACTTGCTGGCGAAATCTTAGGCGATGAAACGAAAGTTGAGTTCAAAGAAGTAACGTCCAAAACGAGAATGCCGCTTTTAAATAATGGTGATATCGATGTCATTGTAGCAACGATGACGATTACAGAAGAGCGTAAAAAAGAAGTTGATTTCACAGATGTTTATTTTGATGCAGGACAATCCCTGCTTGTTAAAAAAGGCAGCAGCATCAAAAGCATCGATGATTTAAAAGGAAAAACAGTAATCGCGGTTAAAGGTTCTACTTCTGCCGTTAATATTCGTGAAAAAGCACCTGATGCAAAAGTTCTTGAATTCGAAAACTATGCAGAAGCTTTTAATGCTTTAAAAGCTGGCCAAGGAGACGCTTTAACAACAGATGATGCGATTCTTTATGGTATGGCTGACGAAGATCCATCGTATGAATTAGTCGGTGGAACTTTCACAGAAGAACCATACGGTATCGCTGTTAAAAAAGGCAATACTGCACTTGTGGACGAGTTAAACAAAGCGCTTAAAGCCCTTAAAGATTCAGGTAAATATGATGAAATCTATAAAAAGTGGATCAAAAAATAATATAGGTTTGATTATCAGGATGAGCATTATGCTCATCCTGATTAATTAGAGGAGTGAATAGCCGTGCTTGATTTTTCCATACTGACAAACAATCTAGACATGTATTTGGAAGGGTTTAAAATTACCATCACGGCAAGTTTGATTGCATTGGTTGCAAGTTTAGTAATTGGTATTTTAATAGCCGTGATACGGATTGTGCCATTTAAGCCTTTAAATGCATTAGGAGCCGCTTATGTCGAATTTATTCGTAATATTCCACTTCTAATCATTGTCTTTTTCTTTTTTCTTGGCTTACGTTTAGATGGTTTAATGGCGGGTACGATTGCCTTATCTATTTATACGTCTTCTTTCATTGCCGAGGCGATTCGGGCAGGTATTTTATCTGTGCCAAAGGGGCAAATGGAGGCCGCTCGTTCTTCAGGTCTCAGCTATGTCCAAGCGATGCGTTTGATTATTTTACCTCAAGCGTTCAAAATCGTTATACCTCCACTTGGAAACCAGTTTATTAATCTTGTCAAAAACTCTTCTATTCTATCAGTCGTTGCGGGTCTTGATCTGATGTACCAAGGTGACTTAATTTCTTCCAGAACATTTGTTGTATTTGATGTTTACATATTCGTAGCAATATTTTACTTACTACTTACCATTCCTCTAAGTCTTGGCGTCGGGTATCTAGAAAAACGCCTAGCTAAGAGTAATTGAGGGGAGGTACTATTATGGATTTTATTAATGCATACTCACCAGACCATCTTACCTTCCTATTAGAAGGATTTTGGGTAACACTTAAAGTCGCGTTCATCTCTATCATTTTAAGCTTCATTATCGGTGGAATTTTCGGTATTCTACGATATGCAAAAATACCTGTTATTTCACAAATAGTCGCTGTTATCGTAGAAACAATAAGAAACTTACCTCTGCTGTTAATTATTTTCTTTACGTACTTTGCACTACCTGAGGTCGGTCTCAAACTAGAAATTATTCCTGCTGCAATTGTTGCCTTAACTGTATTTGAATCAGCGATGATTGCTGAGGTAATTCGAAGCGGATTGAACTCAATCGAAAAAGGACAAATGGAAGCTGCTCGTTCATCAGGCTTAAGCTATGTACAAGCTTTACGATATATCATTTTACCGCAAGCCTTACGTCGAATGGTTCCTCCTATGGTGAGTCAATTTATTTCTTTATTAAAGGATACTTCACTGGCAGTTGTCATTTCCTTACCAGAACTCATGCACCACGGTCAAATTATTTATGCACAAAATATTAACTATTTTGTCCCAATTCTACTGCTTGTAGCCATTATGTATTTTGTTGTGAACTACACACTATCTATCCTTGCTCGGCGATTAGAATTAAAACAAGGTTAAAAGAAAACGAGGCGTGATGATCACGCCTCGTTTTCTTATCGTCCTTCCCCCACTTTAGTAGTCGACAAATTACTATGATGGTAAAATCTACATAAAATATATTATTGCTCAAGGAGGATTGCTTTGAACTTTATAGGATGGATTATTGTTGCCTGCGAAATTGCGTTTTGGATTGTCATTATTCTCGGGTTAGTGACGCGTTATATAGTAAAGAAGCCAAAACTAGGATTTTTACTATTAGCCCTAACACCTGTCATTGATATGATTTTATTAATTGTCACGGGGCTAGATTTATATAATGGAGCTACTGCCACAGCTGTTCACGGCATTGCGGCCATTTATATCGGTGTCTCTATTGCATTTGGAAAAAGCATGATTCAATGGGCAGATGAACGCTTTCAATATTATGTGACAAAACAAGGACCAAAACCGATAAAGCACTCTGGCTACGACTATGCTAAACAGTATTTAAAAAGTTGGTTTCACCATGTGTTAGCTTATTTCATTGGTGTCGGCCTATTATTTGCACTTATTTATATTATCGACCACGCTAGTCGAACTGAAGCATTAATGGGGACGTTCAAAGTTTGGTCTCTCGTCTTAGCTATTGACTTTATTATTTGTTGCAGCTATTTTATTTGGCCGAGGAAGGAAAAAGGTGTGAACTAAAAGAACCTATTATGCTGAATTAAGACTAGAATACAAGCCATATAATAAGAAAAAATACCTAAAACACCTCCACCCCTCTTCCAAATAAGCGTGATTATCCTATTCGTCTATGTCATAATGAACATATAATGGAAGAATAGTAGTTTAATATATTATTGAAAGTATATATGCCGAAACGAAATAAGGAGCGTGTATTAAGGCTGGAAACGCAATTACAACAATTACTAGATAATGCAGAAGTCATTCAAGCTTCTTACCCAGAAGATGCTTGTCTTCTTTTAATTGATCATGAAAAAGTATTATGTTACTTACCGGGAACAAGTATTGATTTAAACATTCAGGTTGGAGCGCCTATTAGTACGCTGCAAGGAACCGTAACACTACAGGCACTTCAATCTGGTCAATTCGAGCAAGAAGAAAAAGACTCTCGTAAGTTTGGAGTACCCTATATTTCAACCGCTTCCCCTATTAAAGAAAACGGAAGAGTAATCGGCGTCCTCTCTTCTATCGTTTCTAACAGAAGAATCGATATGTTGCGATCCGAAGCTGAAGAACTTACAGCGATTAGCCAAGAACTGGCAGCAACAACCGAGCATATGGCATCTGTTTCTAACGTCATTGCAAAAGATCTTCAAGAACTGGCAGATGAATCTACCCTTTTAAAAAATGAAATTCGCACGATTGAACATGTTTTATCAAAAATTAAAGACACAGCTATTAAATCTCGGATTTTAGGGTTAAATGCCTCGATTGAAGCAGCTCGATCTGGTGAACACGGACGAGGCTTTATGGTCGTAGCAAATGAAATTAAAAAAATGGCGGATAGCAGCAAAGATGCAGTTGAAGGTTTTGAACCACAGTTAAAAGAAATGATGAAAAACATGGAAAAAGCTATCGAAACCATTCAGCAAATCTCTGCACACTCAGAAGAACAGTCGGTTATCGTCGAAGAGTTTCACCAATCATTTGACCATATTGTACATACCGCTTCAGAATTAAGTAAGAATGCAAATTTATAATACATATGATATACAAAAAATTTCGTCGAATAAACAAGACTTTTCCCTTATAATGTAAAATAATAAGAGATAGAAAGCCCATTACCTTAGGAGAGGATGTTGACAATGTCTCTTAATACATTTGTGATTCCAGAAATTATTTTCGGAAAAGGCTCCATTGAGCAGGTTGGAGATGCCTGCTCTCGCTTAGGTGCTAAAAACGTCTTTATTGTCAGTGATGCTGGAGTAGCCACTGCAGGATGGCTTAATATTGTCATGCAATCATGCAAACGTGCAGGGCTCGCTTTCTCCATCTATATTGATTCGACAACAAATCCGAAAGATCGCGAAATCACAGCTGGCTGCCGCTCTTTTCTTCAACATGAGTGCGACGCTATTATCGGTGTCGGCGGAGGCAGTGCGCTCGATGCAGCCAAAGCCATCGCCATCTTAGCAACCAATGGAGGAGACATTTGTGATTATGAAGGGATCGATAAAATCCACTCTCCCTTGCCTCCTATGGTAATGGTAATGACAACAGCAGGGTCTGGCTCAGAGGTATCACAATTTTCCGTTATAGTGGACTCTTTTCATCAAAAGAAAATGACCATTATTTCGAAATCGCTTGTCCCTGATATCGCCATTATTGATCCAAACACATTAACAACGAAAGATGCTGAACTAACCGCAGCAACGGGCATGGATGTGTTAACACATGCGATTGAATCTTATGTGTCAATTGCTGCTACACCGCTTACGGATGTTCAAGCCAAAAATGCTTTATCGCTTGTTTCACGCTATTTACGACCATCTGTTGCTTCCAAAAACAATAAAGAAGCAAAAGAGGCAATGGCTATGGCAAGCTTACAGGCTGGACTGGCCTTCTCTAATGCAATTTTAGGAGCAACCCATGCCATCTCCCATGCCATTGGCGGGAAATATTTATTACCACATGGAGAAATTAACACGATTCTGCTCCCTCATGTGATGGAGTTCAATCGAATTGCTTCTCCACAACGTTTTAGTGAATTAGCGGAAATGATGGGAATTGACACACGCACGCTAACAGAACAGCAAGCAGGCAATGCTGCGATTCAATTTGTCAGAGACCTATCCACTGATATTGGAACCCCCACATGTTTAGGTGATGTTGGAATTACGGAAGAGATGATTGGAACAATTGGCATATCAGCTCTAGAGGATCCCTGTATGATTACGAACCCGCGTGATATGTCCCTTGATCAAATAAAAAGTTTACTCGTTAAAGCCTTATAATCATGAGGTGAAGAATATGACTAAAGACCAATTAATCGATTTACTAACCGGTGTAAAATCTTCAAAAAAAACGTACTATACGGAGTTAAAGAAAACAATTGATCAATTAAAACAGAAAAATATGCAGCTTGAAATCATGAATGATTTAACTAAAAATATTCACATTGATATGAGCATTGAGGAAATCTTACGCAATGTGATGAGTAAGCTAAAGCAGCTTATCACGTTTGATGATTGTCATTTATTTATCTTGCATGAGGAAGAGCCTTCTTTGCTCCACATTCATCCCGAGGAACATTGTGATCTTGAATTGGAGTTTAATACCCATATGCAGCAGCTTTCTCTTTATACGTCTGCCCTTCATGGCAAACAATTAATTCATCTTCAAGTCGACCACTTACCTGCTCTCTATTCTGAGAAAAGAAGGCTGCTTGCTTTGAACATTGAAACCCTTTTATTAGTCCCTTTATACAGCAAAAATGAAGGGATTGGTGTTTTAACATTCGGCAGGAAAAACCAGCAAGAATGGAAACCTGAAGAATTAGACTTTCTCGAGCAGCTTTCTAATCAATTAGCCATGACGCTCGAAAATGCAGCTCTTTATAAAGAAGTGCTTCGTGCAAAACAAGAATGGGAAGACACCTTTAAGGCAGTGGAAGACATGATTGTTGTATTTGACCGTCAAATTGACCTATACAAGTGCAATGATTCAGCGAAAAGCTTTTCCGCTCTTGAAGCTGTCATAGATCAAGCAAAACCACTCATCCAAGATACATTCTCTTCCCAAAAGCCAAAATTCCAAGAAATTCTGCTTCCACACGACATCATTTTAGAAATGAATACGTACCCTATTCAAAATAAGGAACAACAAGTATACGGTGTCATTGCCTACTTTAAAAATGTAACAATAAAACGGCAGATCCAAGCCCAACTGCTTCATGCCGGCAAGCTCGGCGCCATCGGTGAAATGGCTGCTGGTGTCGCTCACGAATTAAATAGCCCGTTAACAGCCATTCTTGGAAACTCACAACTTTTGCTAAGAAATATTCCTCCTGAACATCAGGATTACCCTTTACTAACGGATATTAAAAACTGCGGGGACCGCTGCAAACAAATTGTGAAAAGCCTTCTTACTTTTTCAAGACAGGACGAATACAAATTTCAACATTACTCGGTGAACGAAGCTATTCATCAAGTTCTTAATCTATTAAAATTTCAGCTTGAAAAAAATGCGATTTCGATTCGTCTTTCTTTACAAAAAGATCTACCGCTTATAGTTGGTAGTCAGCCACATATTGAACAAATTATTATCAATTTACTATTAAATGCTAAATATGCCTTAGATGTTTCTACATCAACGGAAAAACGGCTGCACATTCAATCCTATCTTGAGTCCAACTCCATTATTATTGCTGTTACAGATAACGGAATTGGGATTGAAACAGAGCGTTTACCACTTATTTTTCATCCTTTTCATACAACAAAGGAACGCGATAAAGGCACAGGACTTGGTTTATCAGTTAGCCTTGGAATCGCCAATGATCACGGCGGCACGATTGAAGTTGAAAGTGTAGACGGTCACGGAAGCACATTTCGATTAAAACTCCCTTTACCAAATGAGGTGATTGCATGATTAATCTGCTTATTGCGGATGATGAAAAGGAAGTTGGCACTTTCTTATCCCGTCTTTTTACTTTAAAAGGCTATCATGTTCAGGTTGTTAACAGCGGTCAACAATTTTATGAACTGGACTTTCATAACCATCATTTCCATGTTGCTATGATTGATTTAAAGCTGCCAGACTGTGATGGACTTGCCCTTTTGCGGCACTTAAAAACGCTGCAACCTCGCTGCAAAGCACTCATTATGACTGGCTATAGTACAATCAAAACAGCTGTGGAAGCAATGAAGCTTGGTGCAAGTGACTATATGGAAAAGCCTTTTGATGATATCTCTGTCCTCGAAGCACAAGTGGAAAATCTATTAAATCATTGTACCGCTCAACATCAGCAAGTCGTGCATAAACTCGCTCATGATTCAGGACTCATTATGGGGGAACACTCCTCCATGCCAGCACTTATTGAAACAGCATACAAAGTGGCTCAAAAATCTGTAAATGTATTGATTGAAGGAGAAACAGGTACTGGTAAAGAAGTCCTCTCCCGATTCATTCATCTAGCTAGTCCACGAAGCCATGAGCCCTTTATTGCCCTTAATTGCGGGGCTATTTCCGAATCTCTCTTAGAAAGTGAATTATTTGGACATGAAAAAGGGGCATTTACTGGAGCAACTCAGCAAAGAAAAGGGTTCTTTGAAATTGCCGGGAACGGGACGCTTTTTCTCGATGAAATTGCCGATGCGAGCCCAGCTATTCAAGTAAAGCTGCTTAGGGTACTAGAAACTAGAGAATTTATGCGTGTTGGCAGCAGCCAAATACTCCACACTAAAGCCCGATTAGTAGCTGCCTCTAATGAAAATTTGCAGCAAGCCGTAATGAAAGGAAAATTTCGCGAAGATTTATATTATCGTCTGAACGTCGTGAAGCTCGATATCCCAGCCCTGCGCCACAGGAAAGCCGATATTCCGCTGCTCATTGAACATCTAATTGAACGAAATGGACAAGCTAACAGGACATTTTCAGACTGTGCAATCGAAAAACTACAACGCTACGATTGGCCCGGTAATATTCGTGAGCTGTCCAATGTGATAACAAGAACACTCACATTGACTGACTCTGAACAGAAAATAACAGCAGAAGATATCGTGCTGCCGAACAGTCACATGCTCCAAGCAAATCCAGAGACAAAAGCTGTCCAAACGATGATAAATGACCCTCTTGCTGAATGGAGAAAAAGACTTGTTGAAGACTTTCAGCAAAAAAAGGAGATGAATCTCGCTGACCTACTATCAGAAATGAAAAAGCTAGAATCTATTGTTAGTAAAGAACTTGTCCTGCAAGCTCTCCAACAAACATACGGCAATCGCACCGAAGCAGCCAAACGACTGCACATTTCGATGCGGAAACTGCGGTATATTTTAAATGAAAAAAGTCATTCTTAGGAGTGGAAAATTCTCTATATCATCCTTCATTTTATTTTTCTTTGTACGATCTCCTTATTTTCACTTATTGCTTTTATGTTTCGATACTTTGTTCCATTTGCTCCGTAAGAAGAGAAAAGAAGCTAGCAATCCTTCAAGCTAGCTTCTTTTCTATCAACCTCTATTCCATTGTTAATACAACACGGCCATTAATTTCGCCTTTATCTAAACGTTCGAACACTTCATTAATGTTATCAAGCGGTTTTGTTTCAATATTTGTACGTACCTTGCCTTCTGCTGCAAATTGAATCGCTTCTTGAAGGTCCCTTCTTGTCCCAACAATTGAACCTTTCACCGTTACCCCATTTAATACGGTATCAAAGATTGGAATTGGCAGCTCAGCATTTGGAAGGCCAACAGCTACCAATGTTCCTCCACGCTTCACGGATCTATATGCTTGTTCAAATGCTTTTTTCGTAACAGCAACAGAAATAGCTGCTTGCACACCGCCTACTTTGTCTTGGATATCTTGAATCGGATCAGTTTTTAAACCATTGATCGTTAAATCTGCTCCTAGTTCCTTCGCAAGATCCAGCTTGTCATCTTGAATGTCAACGGCAACAACGTTAAAGCCCATTGCTTTTGCATATTGAAGAGCTACGTGACCTAGTCCGCCAATCCCATAAATCGCTATCCAATCACCTGGCTTTGCTTCTGATACTTTCAATGCTTTATACGTCGTTACCCCTGCGCAGAAGATTGGAGAAATCTCCGCAAAATCAAGACCCTCTGGGATTTTGACAACATATTGTGCTGGAGCTTTACAGTACTCAGCATATGCTCCATCTATTGAGTAACCTGCATTCAATTGTTTTGGACAAAGCGTTTCGCGTCCTGTTAAACAATATTCACACTCCCCACACGCCGAATACAACCACGGAATCCCAACGCGATCACCAACTTTTAAGGACGTCACGCCTTCTGCTACCTTTTCAATAATACCCACACCTTCATGACCTGGAATAAGTGGCAACTTCGGTTTAACTGGCCAGTCTCCATGTGCCGCATGAAGGTCGGTATGACATACACCACACGCTTTAATCTTCACTAGAATTTCTCCATATTCTAATTCAGGAACAGGGACATTTTTAATTTCAAGCTTTTGATTAAATTCATTGACTACTGCGGCTTTCATTGTTTTAACCTCTTGACCTGCCTTTACTTTTACCGTGCTTCCTTGATTTGCTGCGCTCATGCTTCATTTCCTCCCTTTTCTAGCGGCGCCTTCCTATAAATGACGCCCTTTTTTTAACCTCACTTACTATATAATGCAAGTCGCATGCCAACATAAAGCGCTTACAAAATCGAGGTTTTGAAATATTAAGCGGCCGAAAAAACGGCCATTTGTAACATAAATTCGGCTCATTTTAGACGGTATAAGGAATGGCATGTTAATTGGCGGGATTATCTAGCAAATCGGCATGATTTACCTTATATTCGGCACGATTCTCTAACAAAATTGCATGATTTCTCTTATATTTGGCGGGATTCCTAAAAGAGTAATCTGTTTCAAAGTATAAAAACCCCAAATCAAGGACAATTATGTCCTCAATTTGGGGTCATTTCTTACGCTTCTAACATTAATTTTTCTAATTGAAGCGGTTCGATATATTCACCGTTTTTATACGCACGCATATTTCCACCTGAAATTTCATCGATTAACACGATTTCTTTCCCTTCGCCCACTCGACCAAATTCAAATTTAATATCGTATAGTTCAATATCTTTTTTCGCTAATTCTGCTTTGACAACATTACCGATTTGTTGAGTCAAATCTTTTAATACTGCATATTCAGCTTTTGTTAAAATACCTAGCATATCTAGTGCATCCTCACTGATTGGCGGGTCTTGACGTCCATCATCTTTCAATGTTACTTCTACGAATGCATCTAATGCTTGGCCTTCTTCCGCATACAATCCGTAACGACGCAAGAAGCTGCCAACAGCACGGTAACGACAGATTACTTCTAACCCTTTACCAAATACAGTAGCGGGTCTAACCGTCATTGTTGCTTCATCAATGTTTGCATCTATGTAATGAGTAGGAATTCCTTGTTCCTTCAATGCTTCGAAAAAGTGCTTTGTTAAGCTAAGTCCCGCACGACCTGCTCCTTCTAAAGTTAAACCAACCGTGTTAGCACCCGGATCAAATACACCGTTCTCGCCTGTTACATCGTCTTTGAACTTTAATAAATAACTACCATCTTCAAGTTCAAATACGTCTTTCGTTTTACCTGTGTAAATTTGTTTCATCGTACAATTCCTCTCTGCATGAACTAGAATAGCTTTCGCCCTTTAGTATATCATTTTTTTGAAAAATCAATTAATAGCAAATAAGTATTGGACGAATTACTTTTTAGAATGTAGCCCTTCATTATAGATGCACCTTTTCATGGCTTATTTACACTACCTCAAACAACACCGCCACTCCGACTCCTCCAGCGCTTCCAATTGCGGCTAACACATATTTCACATATTGGCGTCTTTGAACTTCATAAAACAAGCGAGTGACTAGCATTGCGCCTGACGCTCCATATGGATGTCCAATCGTAATCGCTCCACCGCATACATTCAATTTATCATAAGGAATCGAAAGTTCTTGTGCACAAGCAACAATTTTGGAAGCAAATGCTTCATTGATTTCCACAAGATCAATATCTTCTATCGTTAAACTGTTTCTATTTAACAATTCTTGAATGGCTGGTACAGGAGCGATTCCTGGATAAAAAGGATGCACCCCAGCAACTTGACTATCGACAAAGCGCAATACAGGTTGATAACCCAGCTGTTTCGCCAGCGTTTCTTCCATAACTAATGTCGCACAAGCTCCGTCATGAATCGCACAGCTATTAGCAGCGGTTACCGTCCCATTTTCTTTCACGAAAATCGGTCTTGCTCGTTTCAATAGCTTCTCCATTTTCCGTTCACGAAGCAATTCTTCGTCGCTGCTTTGTTCTCCAACTGTAAGAATTTCTTGCTCATACAGACCATTCGTATAAGCCTCTCGACTGCGCTGATAACTTAAGAGCGCATACTCATCTTGCCGCTCTCGACTAATTTCATATTTCTTAGCAACATGTTCAGCGGCTACCCCCATGTCAGGATCACCAATGCGATCGGGGGAAAATTGAGCCCGCTGTTCATAAGGAGAGGTGCTCGTACTTTCTACACCACCGGCGATATAACATTGCCCTGCTCCTCCTTGCACAAAATAACAAGCCATACGAATTGCTTCTAAACCTGCACTGCACTGGCGATCGAGTGTTAATCCTGTAATCGAGTAAGGCAGACCCGCTTCTAAAGCAGCTAAACGAGCAACATTGCCGCCAGGACCTACGACATTTCCTACTATTACTTCATCTATTTTCTCCTCGATACCACTTGCCAAATGTTGAAGAATTGATGCTGCGAGCTCATGTGGCTGAAGTTCTCGCAGCATCCCGTTTTCTTTCCCAATCGGTGTTCGTTTCGCCTGAACAATCACTGCCTTTCTAATAATAAATCCTCCTTCCTCTCAATCAACTCTTGAACTTGTGCACGAGCAATTTTCCCGCTTACCGTCAGCGGCATTTCCTCAATAAAGAACCATTTGCGCGGAACTTTATACGCAGCTAAATGCTGCTTACATAATCGTTTCAGCTCCAGTTTCGGGGCCGTACCTACGATGACCGCTGCGACCATCTGCCCCCAATAGGAATCAGCCATTCCAACAACAGCGACATATTCCACATCTCGATGCTGTGATAAAACGGCCTCTACCTCTTCAGGAAAAATATTAATGCCCCCGTATAAAATCATATTCTTCTCACGGCCTGCTATATACAGATATCCTTCTTCATCAATATAGCCCATATCATCTACCGTAACCCAGCCTTCTGCATCGTGAATAGAACGAATGGTACGATTCTGCGGATGTAGATAACCGATAAATACCATATCACTTCTAATATGGATTTTACCTATTTCATTCGTTTCCGCCACATCACCGTTTGATGTACGAATTTGAATCTCTACATTATGAAACGGTTTACCGACAGAATTAGGCTTCAATTGATTTTCCTTATGAGATAAGAACGTCACAAAGCTCAGCTCGCTTGCTCCATAAAACTCATACATCGATACATCGCGAAATACCTCTGGAATTCTTCGTTTAGAATCCACTTCCCACTTCGCACCTGAAGAAATAATTTTTACAGGACGCTCAATGACCTCCTCTTCCCTGAGCAGCGCTTCAATCATTGTTGGCACAAAATACACAACGGAAATAGGCTCAGCCTCTAAAATTGATAAAGTTTGAGGTACAGAGAATTTTTCTAATACATACACCGTACCACCTAAATATAATGTACTAATTGCTCCATATAGAAAATGCGAATGAATCAGAGCACCTGGAATCAGGACATGATCATTCGCATCGATATGAAAATCGTACAGATTGCATTCGAAACTCGCAATCCACGATTGATGAGAGCGAATAAATGCTTTAGGTTCTCCTGTTGATCCTGAAGTAAAGCCTAAATAAAAGGGCATATCCCCACTATTCTCTTTACCAACTCTATCAATCTCATTTACTTTTTCTAAGCAGGAAGGCTCCCACACTTGGATATTAGGATGGAGGTGCTTCACACGTTCATATAACTCTTTTGTCGTGAGTAAAACAAAAGGAGACGACAGAGCCAGACGTTTTTGAATTTCCTCCTCCCGCCATTTTATATCAAAAGGAACAGCGATCCACCCTGCCGCCGCTGCTCCCGCAAAAAGCTGTAAAAATGGAATTCCATTTGGCATTAAAACCCCAACTATTTGATTAGAAGTATTGAATCCGTTAAACCAAGAAGCTGTTTTCTCTACCCTCTCATACCAATCTCTATAACACAGCGATTCATTCATTGTTTGAATCGCCACTTTATTCGGAAAACTCTCCGCATGTGTCCTATATGTAGCAGTAATCGTATGCATACTATACTCCTTCCCAAATCAAGCAGCAGATTTAGCTATCATTCGATTAAAAACAGGATTTTTCCGTAATTTATAAACTAAAAACGAGGCCAACAAGGCTTTCAGAATATCGCCTGGTAAATAGACCGTACTCATTTTGATTACATCAACAATGCCAAGATTCATAACGAATGCTTGAACCGGAATCCCGAACAAATAAATCAAGAAAATTCCGACTGTAAGATTCGTTGCTAAAATATGTTTTAACGATAATGTACGAACACGAGATAGTATATAACCAATACAAAAAGCAACAAACGGATATGAAAATAAATATCCTGCACTTGGTCCTACAAAAACACCTAAACCACCGCGACCACCAGATAAAAGCGGCATACCTGCTGCAACAATTAATAAAAATACAATTTGACTCAACGCACCGAGCCTAGCCCCCAATATTCCCCCAGCTAAAATAACACCTAATGTTTGAAGTGTAATTGGAACGGGCGTAAATGTTAACATAATCGGTGGAATAAGCCCTAGTACTCCCATCACTGCTGCAAATAAAGCCACATATGTTATGTCTTTAATCTTCATGATAATCCCCCACATCAACGATATATTGTAAATAATATCATTGTACAGGTTTACATTTCGATATGTCAATATAATAAAATAACAGTTTACAATAGAAGAAAACACCAAAGCCTCAGATGAACTGAAACTTTGGTGTTCTAGAAATCTTACTCCTTAATATACGAACAGCAATAATCCGCAACCGCATGGACTTTCAATTGAAACTTTTCCTGAGCAGGCACGTAAAATACACCGCTTCCTTCGATTGTTTGCCAATCTTCTCCTGTCAGCTTATATTCTAAATGGCCAGCCAAGATTTCCATTTCTTCCTTTAAATCTGTGGAAAATTCATATTCACCCGGCAGCATAATTCCTAATGTTTTCTTCGTACCATCAGGCAAGATAGCTGTACGGCTCGTTACTTTCCCATCGAAATATACATTTGCTTGTTTAATTAATGTTACATTTTCTAACTGAGACATGTTGTTCATCCTTTCATGTTATTTTTTTAATGTAGCATAAAATAGGATTGAACAAAACAAAAATATTCAAATATTCAATAAATTTATCGTTGTATTACGCTGCTAAATTCTTCGACTGTCGAGCAAAGAATGGATGCTTTCTTAATCTATATACGATTATAGAAGCAAGTATCGCCTTCATCGTATCTCCCGGAAGATAAACAAGACTGACCTTCACTACATCTACAATTGGAAGATCCATAATAAATGCTTGAACCGGTATCCCAAATAAATAAAGTAAAAACATCCCTATTGTCAAATTCGTTAACAAAATATGTTTCAAAGATAATGTTTTAAAACGAGATAACATATATCCTACACAAAAAGCCGTAATTGGATAGGCAAATAAATATCCCGCGCTTGGCCCTACAAAAACACCTAAACCACCGCGGCCACCTGATAAAAGAGGCATACCTGCCGCAACAATCAATAAGAAAATAACTTGGCTTAATCCTCCAAGTCTAGCCCCTAGTATACCTCCCGCTAGAAGGACCCCTAACGTTTGTAATGTAATCGGAACTGGTGTAAAAGCTAACATAATTGGTGGAACAAGACCAAGTCCACCCATCACCGCTGCAAATAAAGCCACATAAGTCATTTCTCTGATTTTCATGATGCTCCCCCATCTATGATTCTTTTCTGTAAGTATTATCATTGTATTGTTTTATAACACTTATTGTCAACCCTGATATTTTATAAGTTAACATTAAAAACAGCACATTCTAGCACTTTAACAATCCTCTGTATCTGATACATCCATAAGTAAAACCTATTGATATGTATAAAAATGGCCGAGTTTATTACATAAAATTAAGATGAGAGATTATTAGATCGGAGGAAAGACACATGAAAAGGATGCCCGAAACATATACACTATCAGGCATCCTCTTTTTTAAAAATGAAGAATCGGTCCACATTCACCTCATCATCCTATCGATTCATTATTAACTCTATTATTCCCGCTCACTAGCAATTCCTTTTTTTCTAGAATAATATTTAATAATTGTTTGACCGAGTTCGTCATATACGTGTCTTTTTTTCGGATAAACAAAGTAACAATCGTTTGAAATTCTTCCGGAATCTGATGACAATATAAATTCTTATAATCTGAGAGCTGTTCAATGTATGACTTCGGAACAGCCGTAATACCTAAACCTAATGTAACGCTTTTAATAATCATATCCAGCGTACTAAATTCTATAACTCTCCTTGGGGAAACCCCTTCTGCTTTCAACCAATTTTCTAATTTTAGCCGATATCCACAACCTTTGTTTAATACTAATAAAGTTTGATTAACCAGCTGAGTTTTCTCAAATTGAGGACTATTCGTAACCAAAGTCAACTCTTCTTCAAATACTGGATACTGCTCCACTAAATGATGTTGGATAGGTCCCGTAATAAAAGCTCCCTCTAATTGATAATGAAGAACTTCTGTCAAAAGCTCCTCTGTAACACCTGCTTTTAATGATAAATCGACATTCGGAAACTTCGTAAAATAACTAGATAAAATATATGGAAGCTGACTAACGATTTCTACAGTACCGATTGTAAGAGTTCCACTAGGATTCTCTGAATCTAGAAATAAATTCTTTATTTCTGCCCACTCTGTTAAAACTTTCTGGGAATGTGTTAATAGTCTTTTCCCTTCTGCTGTTAAAACCATCCCTTTTTTATGGCGATGAAATAATTTTGTTCCTAATTCTTTTTCTAACATTTGAATTCTGGCCGTCACATTTGACTGTACATAATTAAGATTCGCAGCTGCTTTACTAATGCTATTCTGCTCAGCTACAGCTTGAAAGATCTGCAAATCGCGGATTTCCATATACACACCTTCCAACTATCATTTTTAATGATGATTTTAATCTTTTTTAATCATTTTACATAATAGTATACCTCGAATAAGATGTGTTAGACAGCTATTATTAATTAGAAGGAGTTGCAAGATGAAAAATAACACACAACTAGCAGGCATTATTCTCTGTTTAATTGCCAGTATATCTTGGGGAGCGATGTTTCCAGTAGCGGATCATGCATTGACATACATAGACCCTTTATTTTTCACGTTAATTCGATATGGTTCCGTTACGCTTTTGTTAGTCATTATTTTATTCATGAAGGAAGGAAAAACAGCGTTTCGATTTGAAGGGAAATTTTTCACACTCTTATTATTTGGTGTAGCAGGTTTTACCGTCTACAACATTCTTATTTTTCTTGGACAGCATATGATGGGGCGTTCAGGTGTAGTCGTCGCCTCTATTATGGAATCGATAATGCCAATGTTATCCATTCTAATTATTTGGATATATAAAAAAATCAAGCCCGAAAACTATCAGTTTATCACAATTTCCTGCGCATTCATCGGCGCCTTTATTGTCGTGACAAATGGAAGTACTGAGTTTGCTTCTATATTAACAACGAATCTATTCCCGATTTTATTCATGCTTATTGCAGTCATTGGTTGGTGTATTTATTCTATGGGAGGCGAATCAGTTAAAGGCTGGTCTACCTTACGATATTCTACTTTAACCTGTTTACTAGGAACTATTACGACAGGCCTGATTACTTTGGTTGCAACGGCCTTTCATATTGTAGATGTTCCTAGCCTAGAGGTCATCTACCAAGTGCGTTATGACATGATTTTTATGATTCTCTTTCCAGGTTTAATCGCTTTATTAGCTTGGAATAAAGGAATCAAAATTCTCTCTCCTGTTAGCGGCATCTTATTTATAAACTTTGTACCAGTGACTACTCTGGTCGTCGTTACGTTACAAGGTCATCCTATTAGTTTATATGAAGTATTTGGTACAGCACTTGTTATTTATGCATTAACACAAAACAATCTTTATCAACGCAGGCAGCAAAACAAAACGATTAAACCAATTAATTTGAATCATTCAAGATATAGATTGAAATAGCTAAACACTACGAAAATAAAAAAACGCATTCTAATTATCCTTTCAATTAGAATGCGTTTTGTATTCTCTTAAGCTCATTTTATTAACTAAAATCGTCAAAGCACCCTCACCTGTAACATTCGTTATGGATGTTGCCCCGCCCCCTAACATCAAGATAACTGTAGAAATTGATTCCCTTAATAACATCCCCCCTACCGAACGGATACTTAACACTTTGATTGCAAATTTTTACCTTGCACTAATTTAGAATCAATTATAGTATAAAAAAATAGTTCTTATTACTTAAACTATGAAACAATCGTTACAAAACACCTATATTTCATTTAATTAAACCTAGTAAAAAATACATAAGGAGATGTTGATTGATATCATGAATATTCGAAAAAAATTATTGCTTAGTTTTTCAATCATTCTTATTCTATTAGCCGCCATATCAAGCATTAGTTTTTATCAATTGAAAGCCATTAATGACAGTTACTCGGAAGCCATTGAAATTCGCTTAGAGAAAATCAGCTTGACTTCCGATATGGTAGATTCCATTTATGAAGAACAGATAGCTATACGTGGATTCTTAGTAAGCGGAGCAAAAACACAAATAGACCACAATATAACTGCTAAAGAAAACTTCAAAAAGGCAAGCAATGAACTATTAAAACTTAATTTAGACTCCAAAGGTACAACATTAGTAAATCAGATTATCGAATACGAAGCACAATACCAAGAGTTAGTAGACCAATTAATTATTTTTAAAAATCAAAATAAAGAAAAAGAATACATTGAATTAACAAGAACCAAGACTACACCTATCGTTGCTGATTTGAATAAAGATACTAATGAACTATTAACATATCAACAAAATAATCTACTCGATACAAGTCAACAATTATCAAATGAAACGGAGGATACTATTGCTCTCGTTCTCATCATTAGTATATTAGCAATCATAGCTGGTGTAGTCATTGCTTTATGGATTAGTCAACATATCTCAAAGCCTGTGCAATTACTTTCTAAAACAACCGAACAAATTGCAAGTGGAAATCTAGTCGTAGAAGAAATAAAAGTGCAGAATAAAGATGAGATTGGGCAGTTAGCAAATGATTTTAATCAAATGGCTGAAAATTTACGAAACGTCATCCAACAAGTGAGTCTTACTTCCGAACAGGTCGCAGCTTCTGCCGAAGAATTAACCGCAAGTGCTGAACAAACAAGCTCCGCAACGAACCAAGTCACTTCTTCTATTGAAGGAGTTGCTAAAAGTTCAGAAGCTTTAACCATTAATGCAATGGATGCAGCGAATACCGTAAACGAAATGTCAATTGGTGTTCAACGTGTAGCGAACACGACATCGACCGTGGCGGAATCTGCTTTAGACACATCTCAACAAGCACAGCGTGGAAATGATTCCTTACTAAGAGTTATTAAGCAAATGGAGTCGATTCATTCCTCGACAAACGAAACAAACAGCATCATGAAAGAACTAAACCAACGCTCTAGTCAAATTGGTGAGATTATTGGTGTGATTACCGATATTGCCGACCAAACGAATCTTCTTGCTCTTAACGCAGCAATTGAGTCTGCTCGCGCTGGAGAACACGGTCGCGGCTTTGCCGTTGTGGCCGACGAAGTCAAAAAATTAGCGGAACAATCCAGTGCATCGGCCAAACAAATTGCTGATATCATTCAAGCAATCCAAGCCGATACAACACAAGCTGTTAATATGATGAACAAAAACAGCTTGGAAGTGGCAGATGGCATGCAATTAGTGGAAGAAACGGGCAGTGCATTCACTTCTATTTTAAAATCGATTGAACATGTAAGCTCTGAACTTCAGGAAGTGTCCGCAATATCAGAAGAGATGTCAGCTAGCGTTGAGCAAGTGAGCGCTTCTACTGCAAAAGTTGCCAAAATTGTCAAGGGAACCGCTGGAAGCACAACAGAAATTGCTGCAGCCTCTGAAGAACAATTAGCATCGATGGATGAAGTCTCCTCCTCTGCGGCATCATTAGCCAACATGTCAGAAGAATTAAACGGTATTGTACGACAATTTAAAATCTAAACAAAAGAAGCTGTCCTTTATAGGCAGCTTCTTTTACTAAGACTATATGATAGGATGCTATTCATTGTTGGATGATTCGTTTAGGCTTTCCTCAAAAGATAAATTAGTTGGTTCATCTAAAAGATCATGCGCTGCACTCGGGTTCGTCGTTGGCACGCTTTTATCTACTTCTTCAAATTTCAATTCATCAATCCACACCTGTCCATGTCCATTAAGCAATATGCCGAAGGAAATAACAGCACTGTTTTCAGGGACATCCAAAACGATTGAATAATGATTCCACTCTGTATCCGTTGTAATGGGGCGGTCACTCATATTATCGAACTCCAGCACATCTTGCATCGCTGAATCAACCCGCATCCACAGTCCACAGAACCCGCTCAAACCTTTTGTCTTAATAAACCCTGATAGCTTCAGTCGTTTATTTTTATACTGGTCTGCTTTAAACTCCTGCATCAACGTTCCAAATTCATTTGGGGATTCAACAGTCACTGATTTTAAATACCCAGATCCTTTTCCTTTATGTACTACTCCATAATCAATTCCAATTTCATAATGAAAAGGGTGACTTCCGCTCAACAACCAACCTTTAATTTTTTGTTCCTGACTCATGTTTCTTTCCTCCCTTTGTAACGTTATGTTGGACATAATTCTTCGATATTGCCCCGGCGGTAATTGATATACTTTTTTAAAAGCTCTTGTAAACGCTTCTTGGGATTCAAAACGATAAGTAAAGGCAATATCTAAAATCTTCTCATCGGTATACATTAATAGAGCTGCTGCATTCGTAATTCTCCTATATCGAACATACTCTGAAACCGTGACACCTACTTCTTTTTGGAAGATACGGTGAAAATGATATTTAGAAAATCCTGCAAACGAAGCAATATTTTTTAAAGACAGCTCTTCATGTAAGCTCATTTCAATCTTTTCTATCGTTTTCTGGATGATTGGCAAATAACTCATATCCCGAACCTCCTTACATCCATCATACCGATAAATAGAATCTATTTTTTGATATTTATTGCGAAAAATGCTGGGTATTGATCAAAGATACAATATGGGAAAAGAGAAATTTAAAGCATTTAACTTTAGTCAAAATCTATAGATGAAACGGTTAGTAAATCGAAGGAGACACTTGGGGACATATCTAAAGGTAAGGAATAACTGATATTGAAAAAGACTTTGGTAAACATTAGTGTTAATAAAATAATGTTGGCTCATTTACCGAAATTCAAGTTTCACACAAAACGAGCCAACATTGAACAGAATTAATATAGCTTTTCTATTAAACTATCACTCTTCTATAACCAGTGCTGTGGATATTGTCTTTTTTGAAAGATATTATTATAGAAGGTAGAAACCGCTACTAATAGTAACGCTCCAATCATAACCACAAGCAGAAAACCCCAACCTAATTCAAAGTTAACAGCCACAAGAGCACTAGCTGCTGCTGGAGGATGGAACGTATCGGTAATGAGCATAATCATGAGTACAATCACGACCACAAGTCCTATTGTAAATAAACTGTGCCCTATTATACTCCACACAGTAAGCGCCGCCGTAGTAGAGAAAAAATGGCCGCCAATCACCTGTCGTGGCTGCGAAAGTGGACCTTTATGCATTAAAAACACAAGTACACAACTTGCGCCAAGCGGAGCGAGCGCCATTGGATACCCCAAATAAATGGCAACGAAACCGATTGCAATCATAGCAATAAATCCACCTATAACAGAAACAAGCGAATCTATGTAATCAATTTTGACCTGCCTTTTTGCGTCGCCTTTCATTTTCTTAAAATATGTTGTCAAAACTTCAGCAAAAATATTACTGTTTTTCTCCAAATCCCTTTCAATACTTTTTTCGAAACGCATTTATTCCCCCCCGTACTTTCTAACAAATCAATCGAAAATTCCCTATTATTTTACTTTTACTATTATCTTACATGAAAAATCAACATATTTAAATATCAATTTGCGATTAAACTAGAGAAAGCCTATAGATATGTTATGAATTAAATCAATATGGTTAACCTATAAATGGAATGGATAAAATAGGTATGTATTAAAAAATAGGAGGAATAATATGAGGACGTTTCGTTATTTTTTAAGTGCGTCAACCATTATCATGATGATGGTAGCAGGTTGTAGTTCAAATGAAAGTGAAAATCGAACCACAGAACATTCACAAGAAGAGGCAGTAGAAACCCATAAAAACGTATCTACTGACCTGAATGATGGTATTGAAAAAGTCTTAACTGCTTTAGAAGAGTTACAACAATCAACCATTAATAAAAAGAACATTCAAAGCTCGGGTGAAAATCTTGATGAATATTGGGACGTTATCGAAAAACAAGTAGAAAAACAGTACCCGAAAGATTATGTAGATATCGAAAAGAGTCTCTACCCACTCCTTTACGAAGCAAAAAAAGAACAACAAGATATCTCTAAAATCCAACAGCTGATTAAAGAAACAAAAAACAAAATAACTACATTCCAGCATAAAATAGCTACTTCTTAAAAGGATGACTGAAAAGGGCGTTAAAAACAGCCTTTTCAGTCATCCTCTTTTTAATAATATATAATCGAATAGGTTTTCAATTATTGTAGTTATTCCTCTGCTCCCTGTAATACATAGGTTC
>NZ_CP026095.1:172500-202500 GCF_004006295.1 Peribacillus asahii | reverse complement strand
AATCCGAACTGAGAATGGCTTTATGAGATTCGCTTACCCTCGCGGGTTCGCAGCTCTTTGTACCATCCATTGTAGCACGTGTGTAGCCCAGGTCATAAGGGGCATGATGATTTGACGTCATCCCCACCTTCCTCCGGTTTGTCACCGGCAGTCACCTTAGAGTGCCCAACTGAATGCTGGCAACTAAGATCAAGGGTTGCGCTCGTTGCGGGACTTAACCCAACATCTCACGACACGAGCTGACGACAACCATGCACCACCTGTCACTCTGTCCCCCGAAGGGGAACGCCCTATCTCTAGGGTTGGCAGAGGATGTCAAGACCTGGTAAGGTTCTTCGCGTTGCTTCGAATTAAACCACATGCTCCACCGCTTGTGCGGGCCCCCGTCAATTCCTTTGAGTTTCAGCCTTGCGGCCGTACTCCCCAGGCGGAGTGCTTAATGCGTTAGCTGCAGCACTAAAGGGCGGAAACCCTCTAACACTTAGCACTCATCGTTTACGGCGTGGACTACCAGGGTATCTAATCCTGTTTGCTCCCCACGCTTTCGCGCCTCAGCGTCAGTTACAGACCAGAGAGTCGCCTTCGCCACTGGTGTTCCTCCACATCTCTACGCATTTCACCGCTACACGTGGAATTCCACTCTCCTCTTCTGCACTCAAGTCCCCCAGTTTCCAATGACCCTCCACGGTTGAGCCGTGGGCTTTCACATCAGACTTAAAGGACCGCCTGCGCGCGCTTTACGCCCAATAATTCCGGACAACGCTTGCCACCTACGTATTACCGCGGCTGCTGGCACGTAGTTAGCCGTGGCTTTCTGGTTAGGTACCGTCAAGGTACGAGCAGTTACTCTCGTACTTGTTCTTCCCTAACAACAGAGCTTTACGACCCGAAGGCCTTCTTCGCTCACGCGGCGTTGCTCCGTCAGACTTTCGTCCATTGCGGAAGATTCCCTACTGCTGCCTCCCGTAGGAGTCTGGGCCGTGTCTCAGTCCCAGTGTGGCCGATCACCCTCTCAGGTCGGCTACGCATCGTCGCCTTGGTGAGCCGTTACCTCACCAACTAGCTAATGCGCCGCGGGTCCATCTGTAAGTGATAGCCGAAACCATCTTTCCATCTTCTCTCATGCGAGAAAAGAAACTATCCGGTATTAGCTCCGGTTTCCCGAAGTTATCCCAGTCTTACAGGCAGGTTACCCACGTGTTACTCACCCGTCCGCCGCTAATCTCAGGGAGCAAGCTCCCATTGATTCGCTCGACTTGCATGTATTAGGCACGCCGCCAGCGTTCGTCCTGAGCCAGGATCAAACTCTCCGATAGAATTTGACTTGCTCATGTTGCACTTTTTTATAGTGTGTGCTCACTTAAAAATTAACGTTGGCGTTTCTGTTTTGTTTAGTTTTCAAAGAACTAGTTTTTTCTGCTGACAAGAATTGATTATACGCCCCTATTTTTAATTCGTCAATTGTTTTTTTGAAATATTTTTCTCAAAATTAGTGACAGAGAAAAATAGAATGATCGACACCATTTCCAACTACATCAAAGAGTAAGTAGTAAGTTAACTTTCAATATATAAACCTGTCCAACAGATCTTATATTAAATCCATGTAAGAAAGATTTTAAAATATATTCAAGAGCAAACCTTTCTAACAAACTTCTTGCAAAATATAAAGAAAATTGCCCTTCATCTCACCAAAAGGGAGACTAAAGGACAATGTGAAAAAGTCTTTCTCTTCATTCCATGATTTCCCAGCCTCTTATCTTAGAATCAAGTGAACTACTTAGTTTATGAGTAAATGGGCACTTTCCTTCAATTGGCTCAATATCATCTCCAATAAAATATTGCTTCCATTCTCGATGATTTGGGTCACCATAATGACTAATGTTTGGATGCTTCGGTAAGCGGTCCCATTTTTTAACACGTTCTCTTACTTTTTCTCGAGACATACTTCCCCCAATAGTTGTCCCTTCTAATCCTTCAAAAATCCGTCTTGGCTGAAAACCTAACACAAGGCTATTCCCCAAATCCCTAGTCTTGCGCTGCTTATACGCAGGTGTATTTCCAAACACAAAAAACGGTTCTCCTGCAAAGGAAAAAGCCCATAAATGATGTTCTGGGTCTGTTGGATAATCCGCTGGCCAAGGCTTCGTGTCTTGCTCATGTAAATATTGAAGAACATTCCAAAAATACTGCCGATAATATAGAATCGATTTTTCCTCTTTCTCAGGCTCTATAAACAAAAACAACCCATGCCTTATAAGCGGTTTTGATTCATCAAACAAAGAAATAAACGCCTCGATTGTTTGTGGCAGATGAGACCAATCATTATGACTAATATAAGAATAACGAAGTTCACCCTTCAGCTCCGCCGACATCCCAAAATAGCAAGGAAACGATCGATCTGTCACAACCCTTTGAAAGTTAAGATATTCTCTCATAACCCATGCTGGCATCCCCGGATTCAGCACGTCCTCTTTCTGAAATAAATAGTTATCCTTTACTGTCATGAACTTCACCTCAATGCTATACATATAGCATTGAGGGACAAAATATGAATCACCCTCCCACAGAGTCATCCACTTTTTGAAGATTCATCTGCTCTTCAGCTGCTTTCTTCTGTAATTGTGTAGCTAGAATAAAAGCAGTAAATAAAAGCCCGCAGCAGAGAAGTAAAGCTGAAGGAATTCCTCCTATATGGTCAATCATCCAGCCGCCAAGACCCGGTCCAGCTAATTGCCCTACCGCAAAGAAAACCGTCGTATATCCTAGCGCAATCGGTGCATAAGAATGGTGAATCTGCTCTGTCGAAAGTGCTTGAATAAGTGAAAGCATGCCCACAACCGTTACGCCCCAAAGGAATTGGCTTACAACAAACCCAATTTGTATAGGAAATAAAATCGGAATAAGCATCGAACCAGCCCCTAGGAAAAGGGTAATAAGTAGAGATTTCTTTCGCCCGATTCTATCTGAAATCGTTCCCCACAACGGCCCGCTAAAAATAGACATAATCCCACCAAAAGCCATGATTCTTCCAGCTGAATATCGATCAACATTAGACTCTAAAAAATAACTAAAAAGAAAGCTTTGTGGAATCAAATAAGCAAATCCAATCAATCCGTAAATAATGGCCACTAGCAAAACACCCTTATGCAGGTACACTTCCCGAAGAAGCGAATCATTGTGCTGCCCCTTTTTACGTAAAGGAATAGGCGGATCTCGAAGGATAGCCTGAGCCACAAGAACAACTACTAGAGAAAGTATTCCGTACAAAAGCCAAAGATACCGCCAGCCGTTTTCCGAAAACCATGTAGTAAAGAATGGAATAAGCGTACTCGAAATTAAAGTTCCTAATCCCAATCCACTAACGAGAAAACCAATCATCATTCCTCTTTGCTTCGGGAACCAACCAACAACAATATTTACAAGTGGTGTGTAGGTGAAAGCCGTACCAACTCCAATCATTGCCATTGCCACTAGACAAGAAATAAAACTCGTAACCCAAGACAAATACAACAAACCAATCGCCACAAGGAACGTCCCCCAAACAACTAAACGCTTCGAGCCCCATTTTGAAGCAAGGATACCCGCAAAAAGAACCATTCCTAAATATCCAATCGAAGTGGCTGTCCCTAACATACCTGCCTGTTCATACGTCAGTGATAAATTTTCCTTCATAAAAGGCATGAGAATCCCGAACGACATTCTTGCAAAACCGAGAGTACTAATTGTCACCATCATACTCGCAAAAGCATACCACCAAATCCGCTGTTCCTGACCCATCCCTTCACACTCCTGCTTTCATATTCTATTCATTGTTCATTTATTGAGCTTCCTTTAGTCATCATTTCGAACTCCAAAACAGGAAACGCTTACACTGTTATTTCTCTCCTGCCTAAATAATCTCCTTTCTTTTTGTAATTTTTTGTATTTTTATATCATTTTCAAAAGAGTCTAATCCTTTCTTCCTTAGTATGATTCAGACCAAGACAGGTATAAATCAAGTTGTTATAACTAATAGGGAGAACATAGAATAAATAGAAACATAATCTTTTTTTTAGAGGAGGTGAGTTCCATGCCAACAATCGAGGGCGGGGTGAAGTATCTTTTACGCGGTTTGGTGTTTATCGTTTATTTTCCTATTCAACTTCTTCTTCGTTTGATCTATTTTCTCTGGTTTTACTTCATGATTAAGCCGCTTACTTGGATTTGGGAAAAAATCTTTTTACCTATCTTTCAATTAATCTCAGATTATTTGCTCTATCCTTTTTGGAAATACATGATTCGTCGCCCTATTCAGTGGGTATGGCGCCAAGTACTCTTCCCTATTATTAGAGAAGTTCTTTTGCCACTTTGTCGCTTTTGTTGGAATTATCTTATTTATCCATTTGTATACTATGTCATTTACTATCCTTTATATTTTTTATGGAAGCATATACTTCTTTGGTTTTATAAAGAAATCCTCCTTTCGGTCTTACGCTTCAGTGAAGTCATTATGAAGTGGGTGTGGCTTTATATTATTTATCGTCCTCTACACTTTCTATGGATGAAGTGTGTTTATCCACCAATTAAATGGCTGTATTCCGAGATTATAAAACCGACCATCCAGTGGTTTCGAAAGATTTTCTCTTAAAATGATGCACACGGCTTAAGCCGTGCGCATCATTAATTACCGCCTTGTTTCAACACAGAAGTCACCGCTTTTTCAATCTCTTGATAACTTGTGCAGCGACAAATGTTAGAGGATAGCCATTGTTTAATCGTTTCCGAATCAGGAGCAGGATGCTGTAACAATAAGGCCTGACAGTTCATAATAAAGCCCGGGGTGCAGTATCCGCACTGAAAGGCGAAATGCTCGATAAAAGCTTTTTGAATCGGTGAATGAATAAGGCCTTCAATTGTTGAAATATCCGTACCAACAGCCTCAATGGCTAAAACTAAACAAGACTTCATCGGTTTTTGATTCATCATCACCGTACAGGCACCACAATCTCCATTTAAACAACCTGGCTTCGCACCAGTTAAGCCTAATTTTTCACGTAAAACATGCAGTAACAAATTAGAAGCATAAATGTCGGCTTCGTACACTTCTCCATTTACTTTCAATTCAACCGTCCATCGTTTCGGCTTATGTTTACTCATGCACACCCCCGCTTTCAAAATGCTTCAAAAAATCTACTAATGTATTTTTCAAAACAAATAATCGATATTCTTCTGATCCTTCCATATCGTTTAAAATAGGCTTAGGTAAATAGTGGAAAGATTTTAGCACACGCTCTTCATACGTCATCCTTGCATCATTAAGAACTTGCTCCATTTCGTCTGAACGAAATGGGAAAGCGCAAACACCACTGAAAGCAAACCGGAGAAAATTGTCTTTTTTCAAAGAAGCTACTGTTATAAGAGGGTAGCCCGTTTCCCATTGCTGCCTTTTCTTCACACTAAGAAAAGGAGCATCGATATACGCTTTCTCGGTAATAATTTGTACAAGAAACTCCCCTGGCTCCAAGGTTAACTCTTGATGGAACATTGTGCGTATCGGCACCCTTCTAACGCCCTTTCTCCCGCCAACTATGACGTCACTTTCCGCTAGGAGAAAAGGCAATACTGCTTCCCGATAAAAAATTTGTCCGCAAACATTCCCTCCAAGCGTAATTTTGTTTCTTGACGTATAATCCGCCACCTCACTTGCGGTTTGTGCTAACAATGGAAAATGGGGTTCCTCTTCCAATATAGAAAGCGGTAAAACCGCTCCTGCTATTAGCTCATTCTTTTTAAATCCCCATCTCTTACACTCAGGAATTCCTTTTATATCAATGACCGCATCCGTATAAACGAGATTTAAGCGCCCAAGGGTAATGATTTCCGTACCACCTGAAAAATATTTTGGTTTTCTACCTTCAGAAGCTAGACGATGATAAAGCTCTGCTGCCTCCTTGATTGATGTTGGTTTATAGTAGTCAAAATCGTAAGAAATCAATTCACCTCTCTCCCTTCACACTTTTCCAAATTAATCCAGGAAGCAATGGCAATTGATTTAAAGGCACTCCTGCCGCCAAAGATAAACTATTAGCAAGGGCTGCCGGCATCCCAATGAGTCCATGCTCACCAATACGTCCTAACGCACACCTGGTCTCCATAGCTGCATGATCAGATGGTCTAAATGAGAAACTTTCCTCAACGATAACCTCACTTTCCTTCCACCCCTTCTCTTTATCACCCTTTCTTATTTTCAAGCGGTTCGCAATATTCGTTCCAGGCACTGGATTAACTTCTCCTATTTTTATATACTGTCCTAGCTGTTCATGCAGAAGCGGTGCGTCTGAATTTAGAGCCTCGGTAGGTGACTGAATAACAGGAAGAGCCTCATATGTAATCTCAATTAAGTTTGCCGCAAATTTAGCGTGTTTCAGTGTATCTGCCACAACAAGAGCTACTACCTCTCCATGATAGCGGACTCTGTCATGGGCAATCGGATAGCGGTCTCGAATTTCTTCACCTGTTAACGGTAAATTCCCTCCCGTAATAACAGCACGTACTCCCGGAGCTTTTTTTGCCTTTGATACCTCTATTTTTTTTATTAATGCATGCCCATATGGACTTATTACTTTTTGTACATGCAATGGATTAGCCTGTTGTAGATCACTTGTGTATTTAGCCTGCCCCGTGACCTTTTCCCACGTATCTTTTCGAATCACACTTTTCCCGATGATTTCCATACAGACCCCCTCATACACTTAATTCATGTACTCATTAAGTGTATGAACAAAGAAATGAAAAATGTTTAATGCTTCCTATTTTAATTGAATAGCTTTACTGCACAAATGGGCCCAAAACCAACAGAGGCATATAACAGAGTCAAATTAGTAGAAAAACCGCCTAATAGGATTCATAAATCCTTCCTTGACAAACCTTTATTGAAAACAAAGAATAGAAGCAAGATAACTAAATGGAGGCGGCATGTATGCGTAGTTTTGTTTATCTCATTGTTTTTTTCTCATTTTTCGACTTATTTACTCAGCTGCCGATTATGAGTCCTTTTGCGGAATCACTTGGTGCAACTCCGTTTTTAACAGGGTTGGCTGTCGGTATGTATTCTTTTTCAAATACGATTGGTAACGTGATATCTGGATTTTTGACAGATAAGAAAGGGCCTTTTCGCATTTTATTAACAGGATTACTATTAACGGGTATTTCCCTCTTCTTATACCGTTTTGCAGGAGGGGCTTGGTCATTACTTGCCATCCGCTTTTTACACGGTTTACTGGCCGGGTTGATTGTACCTGCGGCTTTCACTTATTTAGCTAATTCCGCTTCAGAAGATAAAAAAGGAAAAGGGGCAGCGATTTCGGGTGCTTTTGTTGGTATGGCCGCTATTATCGGCCCTGCTTTTAGTGGAATTGTTGCCAGCAAAACGAGTGAAATAACGGTGTTAACGATTACAGCGATTTCAATGTTTCTTTTAGGTGTACTTGCTCTCTTCCTTCTGCGTAACAATGTAAAAACAAATTCTGAAGCAGAGCAAAAAGAATCGATAACAATCTATGCTTTCTTTCAAAATCCCAATATTGTTAAAGCATTTATCGGAGCATTCCTCCTGATGTTTTCACAAGGTGCCCTCGCCTATATGTTACCATTAAAAGTGATTGGTCTCGGGTATGATACTCAAACGAGCGGCCTCTTGTTAAGTACATTTGGCATAGTGGCGATTCTTGTTTTCCTTCTGCCTACTAATATCGTTTTTGATCGGATTAAGCCGATGTTTACACTAGCATTTGGTATGACTGTTATGGGGCTTAGTCTTCTCTTGCTGAGTCAAATGGTTAGTCTACCATCTTTATATGTATGTATGGCTCTATATGGCATCGGATTTGCTTTTTTATTCCCATCTATCAATTCTTTACTCGTTCATGCAGTTGAACCCGCTCATCGCGGCAAAGCCTATGGATATTTTTATGCCTTTTTCTCTTTAGGCGTTGTAGCCGGCTCTGGACTAACAGGATTACTGGGATTCACAGACGTAGGAGGCTTCCTTTTTACAGGTTCGTTGTTAATTATCGCAGCGGCAGGCAGCCTTTTAAAAGAACCACCGACTATGAAAGAAAGACAGGTTCATTAATAAAAACGAGTGTCAGAAATTAAAAAACGCCCGCAGCTATTCATTAGCTGCGGGCTAAGCATTATTTTGTATAAGATAATACGGCGTTTTTTACGGCATTTTTATCGAAACGTTGAAGGGCTTGGATTGCTTCCCCTTTATTTGTATATTCAAAAACACGAACATCTTTTTGTTCAAATACTGTAATAACCCACATTGTAAAACCCTCCATCATTTTATTTTTTGTAATATAACAATCGCTGCAAATGCGATGTTTTTATCAATCTGTTATATAATAACTTCTTGACTCTTATTCTACTCCGATTTTTTCAAAAAGAAAGTACTAAGTGACATAGTTCACAAACTATTCATATTTAAAACGCTTCCATTAAAAAATTGCAGAAACAACGAATTTAGAGCTTTACAATGTAAAGCTTCGACCGCTATCACAAAAAAGGAGCCGTCAACTTGTATAAAGGCCCATAAAAAAACGAGTATATAATCGTGTGCGATTTCATACTCGTTTTCATCTATTTCTCTATTTATCCTTTGATAGCCTTACTTTCTCCACTTAAATAAGCCCTTCATTTTTCGCTTTATCAGCTGCTTCTCTCCGCCCTTTAACCTCTAGCTTCGCATAAATATTTGAAATATAATTTTTCACCGTTCCGCCGCTTAAAAATAAGCGTTCAGATATTTCATTATTCCTTAAGCCTTTTGCCAGAAGCTTTAATACCTCTACTTCACGTTCGCTTAAACCATACGTTTGAATGAGATGTTGCATTCGCTCCTCGTTATTTATAAAAGTTTCTTCCTCTTTCTTTTGAACTTGGTTATGGATAAGACTAGCCGCCATTTCTTTTGTAATAAGCGTGCCACCTGAATGAACTAATCGAATACTGCTTGCCAAACTTCGAGGATGAAGTGATTTGAGCAAATATCCTTCCGCTCCATTAGCTAATGCTGTGATAACATAATCAACATCTTTGTACGAGGTAAGGATAATAACCCTTATATGCGGCCATGCGTCTTTAATCAATTTCGTCGCACTAACACCATCCATATTCGGCATATTAATATCCATCAAGACAACGTCCGGTACTAGTTTTTCACATAGACGTACCGCCTCTTCCCCATCCTGCGCAAGCCCAACAACTGTAAGCTGCTCTTCCATATTTAATACAATCGATAAGCTCTCCCTTATCAATTCTTGATCATCCGCGATTAATACTTTAATGTCCTCCATTCTCATCCCCTCCGAAATGGAATTTGGCATTTTACCATCGTTCCTTGTTTTTTATTAGAGTCAACTTGTAATTCTCCATTTAATACAGCTAATCGTTCTTTCATAGACGATAATCCAAACCCATACTCCACTTGATCTGTACCAGTCCCATTATCGTGTATCACTAATTCTACTTCATGTTCTAAAAACGATAGAGTAACAATCACTTCTGTTGCATGACCATGTCTTTTTGCATTTGTTAAACCTTCCTGAAGACAGCGTAGGAGGGTCATACGTATCGAATGCTGCAATACATATTCTTCATCTACAATTTTAAAAGTTACGTTTGTATTCGTATATTCAGAAAACTCATCAATAATAGCAGAAAGATTACTCGTTAAAGAAATATCCGTTTCTGTTCCTATTTCATGAATTGTCTCCCTAACCTGATTCAAGCTGCCTGACGCATAATCTCTAAGTTCCTCAATCCTCTTCTTCGCTTCAGACGGATTTGAATCCATTAAATAAGACACAGCATCTAACCCTACAATATAAGAAATGAATGAATGCCCAAGTGTATCGTGTAAATCACGCGCCATTCGATTTCTCTCTTCGACAAGGGTAAGATGCTCAATTTGCCTCGCATATTGAACAAGAGTTTGATTCTGCTCTTCTATAATTCTGTTTAAATTTTCAGTATTTTTATAGGCTTTAATAATCAGGTTAAAACCAAACCCAATCATCAGCAACAACCAATGATTAAAGATAAAGAAATAAGGATTCTCGTCTTCTAATGAAATACCTTGTAAAATAAATTCAATAAAAGGAAAGAAGGCCATAACCGCAATCAACCAATAATAACGCCTCTCCAGATGGAAAGAAACCGTTAAGGCAGCTATAATAAACAAGGCTGTATAGCTATTCGTAGTCTGCATAGCATAAATCGTTAACGATCCATTTAGCAACAACTCTGCAAAACAATAATACATGCTTCTCTTATATACAAGAGGAATCCAATAACAGATAGGCACTATCATCGCTATGACTAACCATGTCAAAACTAAATAAAATTCATCAACCGTGTCCTTTTCCGTATACACATCAACTAAGGCAAATACATAAAAAAACACCCTAAAAGAAAACAATACAATTTCAACAAAAATCGATAGCTTCCTCACACCTTTTAATTTACTCAATAAAACACCTCTAATCCTATTCACCCTAATATCTTCATGGTATGGTTTGAAGGCTCATTTGTCACTTAATCTATGTGAATTTCTATTATTGAAGTCTATGAATAAACCACATTCTTTTATCTAAAATAATTGAAGCTAGTTCATTACTTAGTTCGACATAATTCCATTCTGATCCCTTGTTACTAAAAATAATAATGGTTAAGTCGTTTTCTGGATAACGTATTAATCCTGACCTCAAACCCGGCATGGAACCTCCATGCCAGAATTCCTTTTCATTGAATGAAAGAAAGCTGTCTGCCACATACCATCCATACCCGTACCCCGCAAGACTCGGTACGATATCAATATGAGAAGTCACCATTTTTGACTTTTGCTTCTCAGAAAGCACTCTATCTTTTTCAATAGCCGAAATATACTTAACTAAATCTGCCTTCGTTGAAACTACATCACCGCAAGCAAATAACAAGCTTGGATGAAGATTTTTTATCAACTCTTCGTTTTCATATCCTTTTACCTGTATTTTATCGACATTCCTTTCACTCATAACAAACGTATCATTCATTCCGGCTGGTTTAAAAATGTGGTTTTGTAAATAGGTGCTGTACGCTTCACCAGATACTTGTTCAATTATTTTTCCAAGCAAGTAATAACCCGAGCTAATATACGCATACTTCTCACCAGGATTTGATGTCAACGGCCTATTTTTAAAGCTATTAATAATCTCTTTCTCAGAATAAGCTTTTGTGTAATCTCCCTTAATTTCATCAACTTCCAAAAAGTCAGTAAGCCCTGAGCTATGATTCAATAATTGATGAAGCGTAATTTTATTAGCATTTGGTAACTCTGGCATATAATCTGATAGCAAATCAGAAATAGATAACTTCCCTTGTTCCTCCAATTGTAAAATAGCCACAGCTGTCATCGATTTTGTAATCGACCCTATGGGAAATAGAGTATCATTCTTAAACGGCAGCTTATTTTCTTTATCGGCTAACCCATATGATTGATCAAGAATCACCTTACCTCTATGAAACACAAGCACTGATCCATCAAATTTTTCTTCTTTCGAAAATTCCTCCATATATTCCTTGATCTTACTCTCCTCATTTCCTATTAAATTAGAATGCTTTGTACTCCCAAAAACAAACGCAACAGATAATAAAAGGACAATGGTACTCAAACATGTAATCCCTAAAATCTTAAATACTTTTTTCATGATTTTCCCCCATTTTCTTTTTCACTTATCTAACTAGTCACTAAGGTGCATTGTGCTCCTCTTTAGAAATCCAGCGAAAATATTTCATCAAAGTGCGAAAACTTAACCATGATAGTAATGCACAAATAATCCCCAGAAACATTCCAATTGGTAAACTCACAAGACTAGATCCTTGAACTTCATCCTTTATAATAAATATGTTCTCCATACCAAAAGCTCTTAACAGTCCCAAAATCGGCATCAATAATGTGCATAGTCCAGTGAAAACCCCCATCACCCCTAGGGCAGCTAGTATGACCGCATGACCGAACACCATTATTGAAGAAAAGAAGATTGAGACCATCTGAGAAATTACCCTTCCAATAAGCGCAATCATTTCAACTCCTCCATCACTTTGCTAACTCTATTATGAAAAATAAAAGTCATCTTCTTAAGTGAAGAAAAGTCATATATTTTTATTAAACTAGTCATAAAGCAGTCAAACTTACATTCTTGATTTATAACAAGAAGACACGGAAGGATATATTGTGAAATTATTCACAAAATTGATATAAACTTTTAAACAGACCCTTCTTGCATCTACTAGAATGTTGTATACTCATATTGAAAAAAGGGAGATGACAAAATGAAAAACATTGCCGATATCGCCAAGCTTGCGGGCGTAGCAAAGAGCACCGTCTCTAGGTATTTAAACGGCGGCTCTGTCAGTGAAGTAACAAAAAGAAAAATTGAAGACATCATCGCAGAGACAGGCTATATGCCTAACGCTTTTGCACAAAGTTTAAAAGCAAAGAAAACTAATATTATCGGCATTATTGTTCCACAGCTTGATTCATATGAGACATCCCAAACATTGATTGGAATTGATGAGCAGCTTCGCAAACTAAATTACCTTATGCTCGTTTCTCATACTAACCGTAATTTAAACCGTGAAATTGAAAACATCTATACTCTGGCCAAACAAAAAGTAGCTGGCATTATTTTGCTTGCGACACAAATTACTGATCGACATGTACAAGCAATCTCTGAAATTGATATTCCTGTCCTGTTAGTCGGCCAACATCATGATGAAATACACAGCCTTGTTCACCATGATGAAGAAGCTGGTTACGCAATGGGAAAATACATTATTGAACAAGGTCACCGAAGACTCGCTTTTTTAGGAGTCAGCGAAACAGACATCGCTGTCGGCGTAAAACGGAAAGAAGGCTTTAAACGAGCTACTAGAGACGTCAATAATTGTGAAGTTCGCTATTTTGAAACGAAGGCCAATATGCGTGAAGTAGCAGCGAATGCTTTAGATATTTTCAACGACTTCTTCCCTTCTGCCCTCATTTGCGCAACAGATGAGATTGCAATTGGCGCAGTCAAAGCCGCCTATACGAAAGGAATGCATGTACCAGCTAACTTATCGGTAACCGGCTTTGGTGGATATGAAATAACTGCAATGATGCATCCAGCCTTAACCACTGTCCAATTTTACTTTATTGAAGCTGGAAAAAAAGCTGCCGATCATATTGTCCAACTCGTAAATGGACAAGACATTCCAATGCTGACTTATTCAAACTTTGAAATTATCGCAAGAGAAAGTGTTGATAAACGATTTGCCCCTAGTTAATTAGCACATCCAGCTCTTCCCTCTTTATAAAAACAACATAGCCAACATCAAGCGAAGCTCTGCTTCATTGTCTTAAAAACAAACATCAAGGGGCGTTTTCCGCCCTTTATTGGAACCGGTTCCTTAAAATACCACGTTTTTTCACATTTATCAGGAACCGGTTCCAAATGTTGTATTATCAACGTTTAAACCTGGTTGCTCAACACTAAAAAGATTCTTTTTCAACCTCTTTTAGCAAAGAAACCTCTAGATCTCCGCAAAATACAGGCCGCCCAGCATAGCAAATACCTCTCATTTATAGACATTTCCTTTGGTTGTTTAAATACATTCATAACATCCCACAATCATTAGAGAATCAGCCACTTCCATATTTATTCCACTATAATAAATAAATACCCAACCTTTAGTCGCATCTCTTTATTCCATACATATCTCTGCATAAAATATGCATAAGCAATTCGCACCCTTAACTACCTTTTTATCATTTTTTGTCGAATAACCAGAGAAATTCTAGCCGAATTGTCCACCTGACGTGGAATGTCGATTGGGTGCAATAGCTGTCTGTACTAACACTCCAGAAGGTTTTTTTACACAAATCGCTCTATTTCACTATTCATTAGAGTGGCTTATCCTTGTTATTTTATGTATATTTTAAGATGATAGAAGCAACCTCCCGTTCTATATAGCGTACTTTTCTCGTTAGATCACATCGTCATTAAAGTGGTTATTATCACTAATTATTTAGATAGGAGTCCTTTCTATGAACAATTTAAAACCATTCCTCTCTCTGATTTTATCCACAAAAATCCCGAAGCTTGCCCTAATTATGGGGTTAACAGCAAGTATAATTACTACGCTCGCTGGTCTGATTGTTCCATTGTTAACAAAGAATTTAGTCGATGGCTTTTCGGTATCATCCTTAAGCACACCGCTTATTATCGGAATTGGAGCAGCCTTTATTATCCAAGCTATTATTAGCGGCGTGTCTATTTACTTATTAAGTTTTGTTGGTCAAAAAATGGTTGCTCGGCTGCGTGACCGCATGTGGTTAAAACTCATCCGCTTGCCTGTAAGCTATTTCGATCAACAGTCCAGCGGCGAAATCGTCAGTCGTGTTGTCAATGATACGAGCGTCGTGCGAGCATTAATTTCGGACCATTTCCCACAATTTATCTCAGGGATGATTTCCATTATTGGAGCCGTTATCATCTTATTCGTGATGGATTGGAAAATGACACTGATGATGCTCATTTCCGTTCCGATTACCTTAATAATCATGATTCCGCTTGGGAAGAGAATGGCAAAAATATCAAGAAGCTTACAAGATGAAACAGCGACATTCACGGGCCATATTCAACAAACCTTAAGTGAAATTCGTTTAATGAAAGCATCAAACGCTGAACAAAATGAAGCATCAAAAGGATCAACTGGGATTGAAAAATTGCTCAGCTTCGGATTAAAAGAAGCACGTATTTTTGCTTTAATCATGCCCATTATGTATCTGGTCATCATGGTCGTCATTGTCATGATTATTGGATATGGCGGCATGCGGGTTGCGAACGGGACGATGTCAACAGGATCACTCGTTGCCTTTTTGCTTTATCTATTCCAAATCATTATGCCGATTACATCCTTCGCGATGTTTTTCACACAATTACAAAAAGCAAAAGGCGCTACAGAACGAATTATCGAGATTTTAGAGCTATCATCAGAAGCGGGGCAAGACGGGGCAGATATCGACATTACAGACAAACCAATTACTGTCTCAAATGTCTCATTTGCTTATAATGAAGACGAGCCTGTGCTTCAGAATGTATCTTTTAAAGCACAGCCTGGTGAAATGATTGCTTTTGCGGGGCCAAGCGGCAGTGGAAAAACAACAATGTTTGGATTGCTTGAACGATTTTATGAACCAATCGCAGGTGAAATACGAATTGACCAAATCCCCATTACCGATTTATCACTTCTTTCCTGGCGCAGCCAAATTGGCTATGTTTCTCAAGAAAGTGCGATGATGGCTGGAACGATCCGCAACAATCTCTGTTATGGTTTAAAAGATCCGGAAGCAATATCCGATGAACGTCTATGGGAAGTTGCTAAAATGGCCTATGCCGATCAATTTATCAGCTCCTTTCCAAACGGGTTAGATACTGAGGTTGGCGAGCGAGGAGTCAAACTATCAGGTGGACAAAGGCAACGAATCGCAATCGCACGTGCCTTTCTACGCAACCCTAAAGTTCTGATGATGGATGAAGCAACAGCGAGCCTGGATAGCCAATCTGAACATGTTGTCCAGCAGGCCTTAACTCGTTTAATGGAAGGGCGCACAACCTTCGTCATTGCCCATCGCTTATCCACCATTATCGATGCCGATCAAATCATCTTCATCGAAAAAGGGAAAGTCACAGGCATCGGTACGCATCACGAATTAACCGAAACACATGAATTATATCGGGCATTCGTCGAACAACAATTCGGGGAAGCAAATGAATCTTCGATAAGCGAAGGTCTTACTCCCCACTAAATATAGGGATAAATAAGAAAACACCAAAAAGAGGCACTCTTCTAACAGTGCCTCTTTTGTATAACATGATTATTTCTAATAACGATAAGGTAGGCTTTCTCGTTCGGAAAATTTGTAATACAAAACTCCAATCGAGTGTACATTTTCCATCCTTATTCTTTTTGTAGTGTATTTGTTTACTTCTACATATATGACCTTATCCTCTACTCTAATTATTCTGCTACAATAGTAAAAATATAGGGAAAACAATCTCAACTATTCATCCTTTTTCAATGTCTTCTATGTAGATTTTACGACCCTACTTCATACAGATTATTCTCTAATGGTTTCATGTGTAACATTCGTTAATTTCAAATTTGCAATAAAAAGAACTTCCTTTTCTACAGATAACGTACATACTCCCTCTTTAGCAGCACTTCAACAATCATTGAAGTAAACAAAAGAAAAATGGTACCCAATCCGCTTTCCCATACAAAGTAAAAAGCAGAGGGCAAAGCCCTCTTACTTTTATTCAGATTTTTGAACGATTAATGCACTTTGCACTTGACTAACAGCTGTTTGAGCCTGGGCAATCTCATTCGCCGCTTGCTTAATTGCCTCTCCAGCTAAAGTTGGATCAGATGAAGACTTTTCAATTGCTTGGCTTAATAAGGTTTGCGTTAAAGTCACATTCGCTTTTGCTTGATTTAATTGATTTACATCTATTGGTTGTTGAGACATATCATTCTCTCCTTTACATTTTAAAATACCTCTATATCATGACCTTACTTCACACTTTTATTATTGGAAAAAATCACAAAAAACGCCCATCTACATGTAGACGGGCGTTTTCTTGAACAATTTTATTTTTGCGGAGCTTTCGGACGCATCAAGCTAATGATATAACCTAATACTGCACCAACAATCGCTGGAACAATCCAACCTAACCCGATTCCATAAAGAGGTAAGACTTCTCCAAAGAAATTGGTTACTCCTGAAACATCGATTGGAGTTGCACTTAATCCATCAAATAAACTCACAACGAATGTGAATAGCATACTTCCTTGGTATACTTCAGAACGACCTTTGAAAAGAGAGTGTGTAAATGTTAAAATAATCAACACAATCGCTAATGGATAAATCGCTGTTAACACAGGTACAGATAACGAAATCAATTGCGCTAATCCAAAGTTCGCAAAACCTGCACTAATGACAGAGAAAATAATTGCCAATTTTTTATAAGAAACACTTGGAATTAACTTATGGAAATAAGAAGCACAAGCCGTAACTAATCCAACACTTGTTGTTAAACATGCTAGTAACACAATAAAGCCTAGTAACACTCCACCGAAAGGACCGAAGTAATGGCTTGAAACTTGTACTAATACTTGTGCACCTGTATCTGCATAACCTATTTCCTCCACACTTGTAGCACCAAGATATGATAGTCCTGTATAGATTAAAGCTAAAATACCTGCCGCGATAAACGCTGATTTCATACATAAAGTAAGAAGTTGTTTCTTATTCGTAATCCCTTTATCTCGAATTGCATTAATAACAATAATCCCAAACACGAAAGCAGCAAGAGCATCCATTGTTAAATAACCTTGTTCGAACCCTATAAAGAATGCATGAGACACATAGTCCTCAGTAGGTGCTTGGAAAGCTCCCATTGGTTTAAATACAACGAAAGCCATTAAAATTAAAATAAACACGAGCATAATCGGCGTTAGCCATTTTCCAATAATATCAACCATCTTGCTAGGGTTAACCGAAATATAACACGTAAGTGCAAAGAAAATAATTGTAAAGATTAGTAAAGGTACAAAACTGATCTCATCACCTAAAAAAGGTTTAATGGCCATTTCAAACGAAACTGTTCCTGTTCTTGGAATCGCAAACAAAGGTCCGATTGAAAGATATAAAATAACGGTAAACACTACACCAAAAATTGGATGAGTCCGATTTGCCAAAGACTGTAAATCATCTTTCCCCGAAACTCCTAATGCTAGAATACCAAGTAAAGGCAGACCAGCTCCTGTTACTAAAAAGCCAGCATTGGCAAGCCACATATTTTCACCTGCTGCTTGTCCAAGACCTGCTGGGAAAATCAGATTTCCAGCACCAAAGAATAATGCAAATAGCATTAAGCCAACAACTAATACAAATGAAGATGGTACTTTATTTGACACAAAAAAACCCCCATAAAATCTTTTTACCTAAAAATCCATATAAATCCACAACGAGGTTGTATGCAATCGCTTGTACATTTCTCTATTTATTGCCAATGTATGCAATAATCAGAAAATTAAGTCAATGGAATACCTCTTTGTAATTATATAAGAAGTACGGTACAACTTAATGAACTATATCACATATCAAACGTACTTACAATATCACAATAACAAATTATGCAGTCTATGTATAAATTAAATTCTGCCAATCGCCTCATAACACGATTTATAACACCTGATCATCCTAAATATTGGTGATAATATTTTTCTGAAAATAAAATTAATTGTACAGCCAACTAGTAAATGGAGAATAACAAATGGCTACACCAACAGATCAAAGTAAAGAAACGCTTCTTCAAGCCGCAAAAAATGCTTAGCGGCAAGAGGGATTCAACACTTTACTTTGAAAGCCGTTGCATAGGGTGCTTGTGTTATGCAAGGTACCATATACTATCACTTTCGTACGAAAGAACAATTGCTGCTAGACATTGTTAAACATATTCATAACGAATCATGGGAGGTACTTGAAAAAGCCACCATCCGCAAGAAATAATTCCGTACACACTACAGTCTGCCAAAAATCGTTGTTCATTCAATTCTATGTATCAAGATCTCTAGCATATCCGTTTCCTATTAAGCAACTTAGCTAAACAGCAGAAAAAAGTAAAATAACCCCTTATGTTCAGAGCATGTTCTGCCCAAACATTCTCCCTCCTTTTTATCTAATTTCCGGGGAAATGTCCTGTCATGACTACTGAACATTTTTCTCTAACTGTCTAATGAATAACTTCTGTTACGCTTAGGCATATTCTATCTGTTATATATATCCTCTTATTGAATATCAGTAGAAATAGCTATTCATTATTGTATATAAAACCAAATTAAATTTCCCCACATTATCACATTCCATCTAAGATCTAAAAATCTCCAGCCTCTTCAAATCAATATTCTTAAATCGGTTTAAAAAGTTAACCCTATATAAAAAACCTCATTCCTTCAAAATAAAGGAATGAGGTCTTCTAATAGCACTATTTATTGTGGAAGTTGAATTTCTTCTGCAGACTTCATTACATCTTCTGGAATCGCAATTTCATCCACACCATTGTAGTTGCTAAATATAGCATTTGTCGTTTGCTTCATCGTTACTTCTTCTTCACCTTCAACCGTTTTAATGGTCATGTTAATAGCCATAGCTGTTAAGTTAAAGCTTTTTTTATCAATTGTGTATTTAAAATTCACATCATTAATATCTATATTTTCAAGAGCGACCCCTAAGTCTTGACCTAGGCTTTTCGACATTTCTTCTTGAACTAAACTATTGAATTTGTCACCTGAAGCATTAAGTGTTAAGAAGTAAGAAGAATCATCCTGCTCGAACTTAAAGTCCTCTACATAGGATTGCATCTTTTTCAATTCAGCCGCTGGATCTCCTTGCTCTTTCGTTGCTTTTAATATCTCAGCAGACATTTCTTCGGGAAGTTTCATCCATTTGTTTTCTGTTGGCTCGAACATATAAAACCCTTTATCCGTGAAATATGTTTCTGATTTCACAGACTCTTCCCCTGGGACCTCAATCGTCATTTCTTGATAAAGAGCAATTGGATTTTGAATAACATCCATCTCAATGGTTGATTTTACATCCATTGGCTCAGGATTATTACTAGAAGTAATCGTTTGATTATTGTCCATTTTCACAGATACACTTTTTAAATCACGGCTAGCCGCAATTGTTTTTTCAAATACTTCTTCTACTGTAAGAGATTCTTCACTCGCTTGAGGTTTTTCATCTGTTTTAGATTTTCCAGCATCTGAAACAGGTGCTGCTTCTTGACCACAAGCACCTAACACAGTAAACAATGCTAGAAAAGGAATAGCTAATAACTTTTTAAACTTCATTATTATATATTCTCCTTTTTATAGAATATATAAATCATATAATAAAAAAGGGAATATATGTTGATATTTTACACAATAGGAACTTTTATACTAGTGATATAGCATTATAGCCAAAATCAATTAGCCAGTTAGTCCCTCTTTTCAATTTGAATTCCCCCACATACTCATTGAACTATGCCCTTCCCATTCCTTGAAGTGGGAGCCTTCTGTCAAGAAATAATAAAAAGAAGCCAATCTTGGCTCATAAATAAAGGGTCTACTTATCTTTTTCCATATACTCTTTGATCTTTTTTTCTTCCCAATCCACCCCGAATTTACCGGATGCAAACGTGGTTAAACCATGGATGATGACTCCAATTCCCCAACCTCCAAGCGGATAGATGAACCACCAATTCCCTGCATCTGAACTTAGGTTAATAACAAACAACATCATATTTACTAAAATATACACGGTCAAGTGAATGTAAAACGCTTTTAGATTTTGTACGCGCCTCTTGGCCCTTAAATATTTTTCATCCTTTTCCATTCGCCACACTCCCCCTTAATCATGTCACCCTTATTTAAAATTCTTCTTGATGTATACCATTTATATGTACTTCTATCTCTCTAAAAATATAGCAGTTTATTGTTTGATTACATTCTTTTTATTGGGGTTTATAACAACCGAACAAAACTAATACATTTTAAGTAAATTAATACTATTATACATAATTTCGTATAAAAAAGAGGTATTATGAACTATTTAAATGAGGTATTATTACATAATAGTAGCGAAATATTAATAAAATTATCATAACTACCTTAACATTTACCATGTATTATAGTCAGTGCTATACGGTGCTTGAAACATGCTAAGTCTAAACTACCGTAACTAACAATATGAATATGTTCTCACGCTATGAACTAAAGGGAGATTAATCATGAAAATAAAAAAACAGAATATCCAATCTTCCGTAAGAGACGGATTTAGTTTAACTATCCCTCTCTTATTACTCATACCAGCTTTGCTATTTAGTAATCAATTGTATGGCATATTGGGAGAAAATAATTATGTGACCCTCCATTTAATGCTTGAAATCTTTATTATCATTGCATCCTTTACGATTGCGATTCAAGCATGGCTTATATTTCCTTATATTTTTTCCAATCATCGGTTGTATATTGGTGCTCTCTTTCTATCAGTAGGTTTGTTAACTCTCATTCATACACTGTCTTATAAAGGCATGCCCTTTTTTATTAAGGATAGCTCTGCTTATTCAGCTACATGGTTTTATATGATTGAGCGCTTAACACAAGCTTTAGGTTTATTGCTCATTTTGACATCAAAACCTAAAAAAATTCACTTTATACAGCGTAGAATTACATATAGTTTAGCTTGTTTATATACTTTTGTTTGGATATTCCTTATCTACAGTCCATATGAATTATTACCGCATCTTGTAATTGAAGGAGTAGGTACAACACCATTAAAAAATAGTCTGCAATATTTAGCCATTATGTTGCAATGTTTAATACTTCTTTATTTGTGGAGAAATTTCAATAAAGATCGACGTCAAAATACGGTCATCATTGTGGCTTCTGTTTATTTAATACTTGGCGATTTAATGTTCACAACCTATCAAAGTGTGTATGATATTAAAAATTTCATGGGTCACTTCTTTCAATTATCAGGGTTTTATTTTTTAATGAGGACGTTTTACTCTACCTCTGTTGAAAAACCATTTCAATCGTTGATAGAAACCCAAAAACAATTAAAAAAATCTGAAGAAAGCCTGCATTACATGGCCTATCACGATGAACTAACCGAATTGCCAAATTCGCGATTTTTAACAGAGAAATTATCAATAGAACTAAGCATGCCAAAAACGAAAAAAGCGATTCTAATGATAGAAATTGATCGACTTAAATCTATTAATGAATCGCTTGGTCATTCTTTTATAGACTTGATGCTACAAGAGGTTGCAACACGTCTACGTACATCTCTTCCCCCAGACTTATTCATCAGTCAAATAGGCAGGGGAGAGTTTACGATTCTCCTCCATTCAGTAAAGGACCATGAGGATGTAGTTCAGGTATGTAAACAAATTCAAAAAGGAATGAAAGAGCCTTTTCAACTACAGCATTTCCTATTAAATATTACATTAAATATCGGCATTGCCGTTTATCCGAAGCATGGCACGAATCAAGAGGAACTTTTAAAACATGCTCAAGTCGCCATGCATGAAGCACAAAAAGCAACAGAGCGATATGTATTTTACCATTCCAAAATGGGACAACAGCTCATAGAGCAATTAGTGCTTGAACAGGACTTACATTACGCCCTTGATAATGGAGAGATTTATCTTGAATATCAGCCACAAATTAACTTACGTACGGGCTCTATTGATTCTGTAGAAGCGTTAGTTCGGTGGCAGCATCCAGAGAAAGGATTGATTTCACCTGCTGCATTTATTCCAATCGCAGAAGAAACAGGGTTAATCGTCCCAATCGGTGAATGGGTATTGGAAACTGCTTGTAGACAGGCTAAACAATGGCATAATGAAGGCATTTCACATATCGGTGTCGCTGTTAATCTATCAACTGGGCAATTCTTCCAACAAAATTTAGTAGAGATGGTAGAGGATATTTTAGCGAGAACGAATCTGCCCCCACATTACTTAGAATTAGAAATTACCGAAAGTATGACGGTAGATACTAACCACATGACTGAAATTTTGCATGATTTAAAGCAATTGGGTGTAAAAATAGCTGTAGATGACTTTGGAACAGGTTATTCATCTATGTATTATTTAAAAAAATTCCCGATTGATTGTTTAAAAATAGACCGTTCTTTTGTTCGAAATGTACAATCCAATCATCATGATGACGTACTTATTTCTATGATGATTTCGATGGCGAAACATCTTGAATTGAAAGTCGTTGCTGAAGGTGTGGAAGAAACCGGCCAACTTTCCTTTTTAGCAGATCGTGATTGTGATATTATCCAAGGATATTTATTTAGTAAGCCAATTGATCCCGAAGAATTATCAGCAAATTTCGATACCATTCAAAAAAAGGTTCTTTCCATCACTCAATTAAAAGAAGTAGTATAGAGAAATTGCAATCTAAAAAAGCTAACAGCCTGCAGACAGTAGACTGTTAGCTTTTTTACTTTTTACACTCAAAACAAGCATGTATGACCGTTCAGATGCATAATATTTTTTAGATCATTTTAAAAGTTTATTAACATTCCACTCGTTTCACTTAATATAAAAATTCATTATAATCAAAAAGAAGAAAAATAAAAAATGATGTAATGGAGGCTACTATGAAGAGAATCGCTGTTTTCTGTGGATCTAGTATCGGAGCTTCACATACGTATAAAGAAGGCGCTATCCAGCTAGGAAAAGAATTAGCCAGACGAGGCATTACGCTTGTCTATGGAGGTTCTAGTGTTGGAATTATGGGAACAGTAGCAGATGCTGTTTTAGAAGCAGGTGGACAAGCTATCGGCGTAATTCCAAAAATGTTAGAGGAAAAAGAGATTGCACACCTTCATTTAACAGAACTTATTGTCGTTAACTCTATGCATGAAAGAAAAACAAAAATGGTCGAATTGGCAGATGGATTTATCGCTTTACCTGGAGGACCTGGAACGTTAGAAGAATTTTTTGAAGTGTTCACTTGGGCTCAGCTAGGACTTCACCAAAAACCTTGTGGCATCTTAAATATAGACCATTATTATGATTTACTGATTTCCTTCTTCAATCATATGAATGAACAACAATTTTTGCAGGATAAACATCGTTCTATAGCTCTAGTTGATTCAAATCCAGCAGATTTAATTGAGAAATTCTATACCTATATCCCTCCTGCTGTGAAGACCTATATTAAAGAAAATCAAACTTGATAAGTACACACCACTGAATTCATATTACAAATGAGCTTGGGCATACTGTCCCTAAGCTCATTTGTTTTACTTACTGTTTATCAGTTCTCTACTCTTCTGCCTTTTTCCCTCTCATCAATTTCTCAAACTGTTCCATTTCTGGATCTTGTTTAGGCGTATAATTGAACGGATTTTTCTCTTGTGCAAATGTCTCTTTAGTATCAAATATGCCCATTGTTGAGCTAGCAGATGCTGTAGGGTCATTAATAATACTTTCTCTTTTCCCATCAAAATGAGGGGTTGCTTCAACATGTATATTTTCATCGTCACGTGGCATATCATCATCTCCTTTATGATTAAGATGACTATATAAAAGGCAATCTATTCAATTTTTCAACACTTTCATTTCAAGAAGATGAGAAAGCATAGAAAGAGATGATGATTTCAACAAATCAAGCATGTGAATCGAATGATTTATATTGCTTGCCCATTTGCCAAACCCTGCTTAACCTCTGGTTTTTGTTTTTTAATGATCACTACAAATAAGCTGCCTACTAAGCAGAAGATGCCCGCAAGAAAGAATGCCCATGTATAAGAATTAAATATTTTATAAATAAGACCTCCGCCATAAGCTGCGACTGCTGCACCTGCCTGGTGAGCAGCAAATATCCATCCATAAATGATTCCACTCTTTTCTACTCCGAAGATTTGTCTAGAAATACTAATCGTTGGGGGTACAGTTGCAATCCAATCTAATCCATAGAATACAGCAAAGAGAACTAATAGCGGGATAGACCCTTCATAAAGTGCATAAGGAAGCAATAACAAAGAAGCTCCCCTTAAAGCATAGTACCAAAACAGCAGCCAGCGATTATCAAATCGATCCGATAACCAGCCCGATATAGTCGTTCCAATTAAATCAAAGACTCCCATAAAGGAAAGTAAAGAAGCGGCAGTTATCACTGGGATGCCATAACTCATACAATACGAAACAAAATGCGTACCAATCAAACCGCCTGTTGAAAGTCCGCATATAAAGAAGCTCCCTGCTAATAGCCAAAACGCTTTCACTTTAACCGCTTCAAGTAAAGATTGGAAAGCTATTACAATAGGGTTTTTCTTCTGAACTATGCTCGACTCTGAAGGCTCTTCGTCAAGTCCGTACGGAAGGATCCCTATTTCCTTTGGAGTGTTTTTCATAAATAATAAAATAATGACTAACATTATAACGCTAAGAGCCATAATAAGGCCAATTGCCCAACGCCATGAATAATGTTCGATAACATAGGCTAGTACTGGCAGCAAAATTAACTGACCCGTTGCCGTACTTGCTGTTAATATACCAACTGCCAATCCCCTTCTCTTCTCAAACCAACGATTGGCCACATATGGACTTAAGACGGTTAAAAAGAGTCCAGACCCTAACCCTATAAGAATCCCCCAAATAAGGATAAGCTGCCACGATTGCTCCATAAAAAATGTAAGAGCAACTCCTCCGGATAACGTAGCCATGGCCAATACCATCATCTTCTTTAATCCTAGTACTTCAATTAAAGCTGCCATAAATGGACCGGAAAGCCCATACAAAAAAAGACTAATCGCAAATGCTAAAGAAATAATAGAACGGTCCCATCCGAACTCTGCTTCAAAAGGTTCTATAAAGACTCCTGATGATGATCGAATAATTCCAGCTGCGATAATGGAGAAGAATACAATGATTAAAATAAACCAACTATAATGAATACGCTTCAAACACTCACCTACTGTCTCAAATAATTTATGAACATGAATTATAATCATTTATTGTATGGGTTTTAGAGTAGATAATCTAGCTTAATTTTCAAATAAAAGGAATAAAAAAAGAAGCTATCCTAAAGCGTGATACTTTCAGGACGGCCTCTCCCCTCATTCAATCAACTGATGAGTTATTCAACTAACTATAATGAACATATATTTCATTTCCCTCGTGCTAGGGAACACGATTTTAAAAAGGTTTAGTGAACGCAGCTTACTTTGATACCCTCTGCCTCAACGCTTCTTTAAATCCTTCCAGATTATCCACTCGAATCGCTACTTGCTCATACTCTTTCTTTACCCCCATCAGCAAAGTGGCTTCAACCGGGCGTTTTAATTTCAACATAATATTGGGATAGACTTCTTCAAAATCACGTGCAATAAAATCAATTATATTCTTCGAAAGTTTTTGTTCTAATCTATCTCTGTCTTCTATCACTTCCTCAATATCATCCCATCGTATTTCCATACGCTTCATCAGGCCAAGAGAAACATACATACGATCATGTTCCATCTGTAGAGGATTGAAACGTACCGCTTGAATGTCACCTAAAAACAAAATGACAGAATAAACGTTTATCACTAGCAAAATAATTGATAAAATAAGTGACTTCTCATGTAACCACCAATGAATGCCGATTGTTTCAATCATAATCGCATGAATCATCATCACTTGAAAAGCAATCAGGCTTGAGTTCTTATGCAGTGTAAACGTATTGGCTTCATATTGCGGCTTCTTTCTCCACATACCTAAAGCATAATAAACCATCAGCATTTCAGAGCAAATCACTTGTATAATGGGATGTTTCTTTACTTTCTCGTCTACTGCACGGGAGAAGGAAAACAAAAGTGGCAGTGGGCTTTTCTTAACGGTACGAATGATTTCCGGCAAATATTTAAAAAATGTCACTAATAATAATAGCTCAAGTAAAACAAGTGCACCTTCTATAACAAAACCTGCCCATGTAATGGTTTTAAATGGAGCTAAATACTCCACTGGAATCATAAAACGCGCAGCAATAAGCCCAGCTGCCATCATCACAATAAGAGGCTTCCAGCTCAATTTACGTTTCCAAGCTAAAAATAAAACAGGCGCTGCAATAGTTAAATCGATAATGGAGCCCAATACAACACCATTTGTATTGTCAGGCAGCAGCGACACGCCAAAGGAAGAACGATATAAGACACAATTAGAAGTTAACACAAGCAATAATAAGATCAGCCACATCATATGTGTTGAATCTTTTTTTAATATCATGCTATCCACCTCATTCATTTTGAATGATTATATTTTTAAAATTTTGAAATATTCGTTGTAACTATTGAAGATTCCTCATTGTATAAAATGCTCACTGTAGCTCTTTACTCATATTATACCAAATTTCCCCACCATGTTCCGAGTTCGACACCCCATAATTGAGATATCCATGCTTTTCATAGAAACCAATTAAATCTTCTTTACAAGTAAGTGTAATCGTTTCACGTTGACTAGCTTTCGCTTCCCTTTCAAGGTGTATTAGCAGCGCTGTTGCGGCGCCTTGTTTTTGATAACTTGGAGACACAGCTAATCCTAAAATACTTTGATGACCTCCAGACGCTGGATTTTCTTTTATGTTACTAAATAAATCATCTGTAATGAATGCCTTTTCAATAACTGGGCCATTGACTAAGCCCACTATGGTACCGTCTTGTTCTGCTACATAAAAACTATCAGGAATTAACTGAATGCGCATTTCAAACGCTTCTTTCGTCGCGGCCTCTTCTTTTGTAAAGCAAAGATTTTCAATGCGTACAAGCTCAGGTAAATCTTCCATTTTTACATTTCGTATATTCAACATACCTATCATTCCTCCAATGTTTGAACGATTGCTCTATTCATATATTCATAACCTGACCCTTCCATTTTACGACATGATTTAAAAAAGAGTCTATTTCATAAGCCCCTTTGTTAGAGCAACTAAAAAGAATCCGTTTTGAACAGATTATTCAAAACGGATTCTTTTTTTATTTTTGAGTTAAACTATCTATTGCCTCATCTTCTATAAGAGTGATTTCTTAACATTAAAAGTTTCTAATCAGGCACTATCTTTCAACTAATATGGTAATCGCTTGATTGTATCACTAAACAACTATTTCTTTCCTATAAAATTAGGCAAAAAAAATAGCCCCTACTTAGGGCTACTTTTTTTGCCTGGCAACGTCCTACTCTCACAGGGGGAAACCCCCAACTACCATCGGCGCTGAAGAGCTTAACTTCCGTGTTCGGAATGGGAACGGGTGTGACCTCTTCGCCATCATTACCAGATATTATGTAAGAAGGATTGTTCCTTCAAAACTAGATAATAGGGAAAGACTATCATTGAAATAATTGGTTAAGTCCTCGACCGATTAGTATCAGTCAGCTCCATGTGTCGCCACACTTCCACCTCTGACCTATCAACCTGATCATCTTTCAGGGGTCTTACTAGCTTGCGCTATGGGAAATCTCATCTTGAGGGGGGCTTCATGCTTAGATGCTTTCAGCACTTATCCCGTCCGCACATAGCTACCCAGCGATGCCTTTGGCAAGACAACTGGTACACCAGCGGTGCGTCCATCCCGGTCCTCTCGTACTAAGGACAGCTCCTCTCAAATTTCCTGCGCCCACGACGGATAGGGACCGAACTGTCTCACGACGTTCTGAACCCAGCTCGCGTACCGCTTTAATGGGCGAACAGCCCAACCCTTGGGACCGACTACAGCCCCAGGATGCGATGAGCCGACATCGAGGTGCCAAACCTCCCCGTCGATGTGGACTCTTGGGGGAGATAAGCCTGTTATCCCCGGGGTAGCTTTTATCCGTTGAGCGATGGCCCTTCCATGCGGAACCACCGGATCACTAAGCCCGACTTTCGTCCCTGCTCGACTTGTAGGTCTCGCAGTCAAGCTCCCTTGTGCCTTTACACTCTACGAATGATTTCCAACCATTCTGAGGGAACCTTTGGGCGCCTCCGTTACCTTTTAGGAGGCGACCGCCCCAGTCAAACTGCCCACCTGACACTGTCTCCCACCCCGATCAGGGGTGCGGGTTAGAATGTCAATACAGCCAGGGTAGTATCCCACCAACGCCTCCACCGAAGCTGGCGCTCCGGCTTCACAGGCTCCTACCTATCCTGTACAAGCTGTACCAAAATTCAATATCAGGCTGCAGTAAAGCTCCACGGGGTCTTTCCGTCCTGTCGCGGGTAACCTGCATCTTCACAGGTACTATAATTTCACCGAGTCTCTCGTTGAGACAGTGCCCAGATCGTTACACCTTTCGTGCGGGTCGGAACTTACCCGACAAGGAATTTCGCTACCTTAGGACCGTTATAGTTACGGCCGCCGTTTACTGGGGCTTCAATTCAAAGCTTCGCTTGCGCTAACCTCTCCTCTTAACCTTCCAGCACCGGGCAGGTGTCAGCCCCTATACTTCACCTTGCGGTTTCGCAGAGACCTGTGTTTTTGCTAAACAGTCGCCTGGGCCTATTCACTGCGGCTCATCTGGGCTTTAACACCCTAATGAGCACCCCTTCTCCCGAAGTTACGGGGTCATTTTGCCGAGTTCCTTAACGAGAGTTCTCTCGAACACCTTAGGATTCTCTCCTCATCTACCTGTGTCGGTTTGCGGTACGGGCACCCTACATCTCACTAGAGGCTTTTCTTGGCAGTGTGGAATCAGGAACTTCGGTACTCTATTTCCCTCGCCATCACAGCTCAGCCTTAACGGAAACGGGATTTGCCTCGTTTCCAGCCTAACTGCTTGGACGCGCATATCCAACAGCGCGCTTACCCTATCCTCCTGCGTCCCCCCATCGCTCAAACGATGTATAGGTGGTACAGGAATATCAACCTGTTGTCCATCGCCTACGCTTTTCAGCCTCGGCTTAGGTCCCGACTAACCCTGAGCGGACGAGCCTTCCTCAGGAAACCTTAGATATTCGGTGGAAGGGATTCTCACCCTTCTTTCGCTACTCATACCGGCATTCTCACTTCTAAGCGCTCCACCAGTCCTTCCGGTCTAGCTTCAACGCCCTTAGAACGCTCTCCTACCACGGACATCGCAGATGTCCATCCACAGCTTCGGTGTTATGTTTAGCCCCGGTACATTTTCGGCGCGGAGTCACTCGACCAGTGAGCTATTACGCACTCTTTAAATGGTGGCTGCTTCTAAGCCAACATCCTGGTTGTCTAAGCAACTCCACATCCTTTTCCACTTAACATAAACTTTGGGACCTTAGCTGGTGGTCTGGGCTGTTTCCCTTTTGACTACGGATCTTATCACTCGCAGTCTGACTCCCGAGTATAAGTATTTGGCATTCGGAGTTTGACTGAATTCG
>NZ_CP026095.1:157500-170000 GCF_004006295.1 Peribacillus asahii | reverse complement strand
CCGAAGTTATCCCAGTCTTACAGGCAGGTTACCCACGTGTTACTCACCCGTCCGCCGCTAATCTCAGGGAGCAAGCTCCCATTGATTCGCTCGACTTGCATGTATTAGGCACGCCGCCAGCGTTCGTCCTGAGCCAGGATCAAACTCTCCGATAGAATTTGACTTGCTCATGTGCACTTTTTTATAGTGTGTGCTCACTTAAAAAATTAACGTTGGCGTTTCTGTTTTGTTTAGTTTTCAAAGAACTAGTTTGTCTTGCTGACAAGAATTGATTATACGCTTTTATTTTCAATTCGTCAATTGTTTTTTTGAAATATTTTTCTTAACAATTATTTATTGAAAATAAAATTGCTTTTCCAACACAACGACTATTAAATAGAAATTAATAGAACTTCTTAGTCGGTTTTTATATAATACTATATTGATATATATAAATCAATACTTAATTTCAAAATAATTTAATCTGCCGCAGAACAGTATCCGGCAGATTATATAAAAAAGCTATAATTAAGACTCTTCCTTGTTGCCTATTCCCTGCTTGTCTTCTATATACAATACGTGAACCATTGCTCCCTTCCATATCATTGAATCCTTTTTTGCTTTATTATTCCTAACACAATTGGAATACCCGTTCCAATGATGTTACAGGCAAAAACCATTGACTAAAACCGCCTCCCCTACCTAAAGCAATAGAAACAGATTCAAATAGGATTAAACTAAAGGCTATTACACAAATACTTTTTAAGGTGTTGATAAGTTTTCTGCTGTATAAATAAAACTGTTCTGCATTTGATTCAAATAATGAAGGCCCCAACGCCAGGTAAAATAAGCAACTCCCATTTAGAACCCCAACGATCTACCTCACCGAGAGCATTATAATGTGCAAGTACCTCTTCTGGAAGTGTACCCAAATAATAATTAAAAAAGTAAGGGATCCAAGGTAAGTGGAAAATCAAATCATATCCCAAACTCATTCACTCTTTGTCTTTGAAATATTTAATTTCGGCCGCTCCCATGAATATAACACAATTTCACTCTCCCTATTCTACCGAGTAATCCATATTTCTTAGGAAATATTCTATTTATTTTTCAAATGACTTTATTGTCATTTAACAATATATCCTCATCATACAGGAATTAAAAAAATAAGAACAATTCATAATGTTATACACATTACGAATTGTTCTTATCAAGATTTATTTTAAAGCTATAACTAATCTCATACTCCTATTACTCAACTGTCACACTCTTCGCCAAATTACGCGGTTTATCCACATCGCATTCGCGGTGAAGCGCTGCATAGTACGCAATGAGTTGGAGAGGGATCACAGAAATAAGCGGTGTTAATAGTTCGTGCACTTTTGGAATAACAAAACGGTCGTCGTCTTCTTCCAATCCCTTCATAGAAATAATGCATGGGTTCGCACCACGAGCGGCAACCTCTTTCACATTTCCACGAATGCTTAAGTTCACACCTTCTTGCGTTGCAAGCGCAACAACCGGTGTACCTTCTTCGATTAATGCAATCGTACCGTGTTTTAATTCTCCACCAGCAAAGCCTTCTGCTTGAATATAGGAGATCTCCTTTAACTTCAATGCCCCTTCTAGACCTACATAGTAGTCTAAAGAGCGGCCGATAAAGAAGCAGTTACGTGTCACAGATAAGAATTCATGAGCAATAGCTTCCATTTCTTCCTTCGAATCACAAAGAGCAACCATAGCTGTCGCGACCATTCCAAGCTCTTTTACAAGGTCAAAGTCTATCTCCTCATTGCGGAACTTTGCCACTACATTAGCTAAGATAGCAAGTACCGCTACTTGAGCTGTATAAGCTTTTGTAGATGCTACTGCAATTTCTGGACCTGCATGTAAAAGTAACGTAAAGTCCGCTTCACGAGAAAGCGTAGAGCCTGGTACATTTGTAATCGTAAGAGCTTTATGGCCTAACTCCTTAATTGCCACAAGAACGGCACGGCTATCCGCCGTTTCACCACTTTGTGAAATGAAAATAAATAACGGTTTTTCTGATAAAAGCGGCATATTGTACGTAAATTCCGAAGCCACATGCACTTCTACTGGAATTTTCGCCATTTTTTCAATGAACTGCTTGCCAATTAAACCAGCGTGATAACTTGTTCCACAAGCAACGATATAGATACGATCCGCTCCGCTTACAGCTTCTGCAATATTGAAGTCAATCATAAGCTCATCGTTTTCATTTTGGTAAGCTTGAATAATTTTACGAATAACAGCTGGTTGCTCATCGATTTCTTTAAGCATATAGTGCGGATACGTTCCTTTTTCAATATCACTCGCATCTAGCTCTGCTGTATAGGGTTCACGTGAAACCTCTTCATTATCTAAGTTTTTAATCGTTACATCTTCTTTCGTCACAACGACCATTTCTTTATCCATTAGTTCTAAAAATTGATCGGTTACTTGCAACATTGCCATAGCATCAGAAGCGACTACATTAAAGTCTTCACCCACACCAATTAATAATGGGCTTTTATTTTTCGCTACATAGATAACCTCAGTATTCTCAGCATCTAATAACGCTAGAGCATAAGAGCCTTTTAATAAGGTTAATGTATGACGGAATGCTTCCTCAACATCTCTTCCTTCGTTTACAAATTTCTCAATTAATTGAACAATTACTTCTGTATCTGTATCACTTTTAAACGTTACATCTTGTAAATACTCACGTTTTAAAATGGCATAGTTCTCAATAACTCCATTATGAACAAGTGTAAATCGGCCTGATGCACTTTGGTGCGGATGCGCATTATCTTGACTCGGTACACCATGAGTTGCCCAGCGCGTATGTCCAATTCCTGTATGTGCTGAAACATCTCGATCCACTTCAGCACGTAAATCCGCAATACGGCCTTTTTCTTTAAAAATGGTTACACCTTCTTCATTTTTAACAGCAATACCTGCTGAATCATATCCACGATATTCAAGCTTTTCTAAACCTTTTAATAAAATCTCCTTCGCATCTTGAAGGCCAGTATAGCCAACGATTCCACACATAGTGATGTTCCTCCAAACCGGTTGGAGGAGGTAAGCATGTATCAGAGGGGCTCTGCACATACTTACCTCCTCACCTCATTATTTTTAAAATTTTACTGCTTGTGCATTTTCCACCCTTTGTGCAGCAAGTTGCCTCGCTGTTTTAAGATGAAAATTACGACGGTTGTGCACAATCAACCGGGAGGCATCCGCCGATTATTCGATAAACCTCCCCCTCGTCAACTAAGCCATCGTTTCGTCCAGACTTAGTTCAGGCGCTTGTAAAACTACTATAATTATTAACTTTTCCCTCCTCCCGCTTTTTAATTAACAAATATTAGAAAGCATAGAAAACAGGATAAGCATATCGTAAACAAAACTAAACAAAAGGTCAATCTTATATTACTCTTTCACCTCATAAAGTGACTTAAGAAGCATTCCTTTCCCATACTCTCTAATTTGATTTAACGTGATTCTTTTGAACCATATAACATAAAAATATGCATAAAAGGCAAACTTGTGCCTGTTATGCATATTTTTAAAACATATATTTGTAAAATTTCCCCTATTCAGTCAATCCCATTTCAACTTGTACAACAGTAACAATTCGATCGACATAGCGTGTACATTCTTCAGGAGTCGGGGCTTCTGCCATAACGCGCACAAGAGGCTCTGTTCCTGATGGTCGAACTAAAATACGTCCGTTTCCATTCATCTCCGCTTCCACTTCTTGAATGACTCTTTGCACGTTTTCATTCGCTGTAACACCATGTTTATCACTCACACGTACATTCACAAGTGTTTGTGGATACTTCTTCATTTCGCCAGCTAATTCAGATAACGGTTTCTTCGTTTCACTCATAATATTAACGAGTTGTAAACCGGTTAATAAGCCATCTCCTGTTGTATTGTAATCCAGGAAAATAATATGACCGGATTGTTCTCCCCCTAGATTGTAGCCGCCCTTTTTCATTTCTTCCACAACGTATCGGTCTCCGACAGCCGTTTGTGCGCTATTCACACCATGTTCCTCTAATCCTTTATAGAAACCAAGATTACTCATTACCGTCGAAACAACTGTGTTATGTTTTAAACGATTTTGTTCCTTTAAATACTTGGCACAAATATACATAATTTGATCGCCATCTACGATATTTCCTTTTTCATCAACAGCGATAATGCGATCACCATCACCATCAAATGCCAGTCCTACATTCGCACCTTTTTCAAGAACAAAGGAAGCCAATGCTTCTGGATGCGTCGAGCCCACACCTTCGTTAATATTTAAACCATTTGGTGAAGCCCCCATTGTCGAAACATCTGCATCTAAATCGGCAAATAAATGTGTCGCAAGAGAAGATGTCGCACCGTGGGCACAATCCAAAGCAATATGAATACCTGTAAACTCTTCATCCACAGATTGTTTTAAGTACTGAATGTATTTTTGGCCACCTTCGAAGTAATCATTGACATGTCCTAGATCTCCACCAACTGGACGTGGCAGCTCATCTTGTTCTGAATCAAGCAGCGCTTCTACTTCTGCTTCCTGCTCATCTGTCAGCTTAAACCCATCTGGTCCGAAAAATTTAATCCCATTATCCGCAACTGGGTTATGTGAAGCAGAAATCATGACACCTGCTTCAGCACTTAACGCTTTTGTTAAATAGGCCACACCAGGGGTTGAAATGACTCCTAAGCGCATTACTTCGGCACCAATAGATAATAAGCCTGCTACCAGTGCGCCTTCTAACATATGACCAGAAATACGCGTATCACGTCCGATTAAAACTTTCGGAGTCTCAGCATGCTTCGTTAATACATACCCGCCAAAACGTCCTAACTTAAATGCTAATTCAGGAGTTAGTTCGCTATTCGCTACACCCCTTACTCCATCTGTACCAAAATATTTACCCATCTAAAATCGCTCCTTCTTTGAATCGTTTCTATTGTATAACCGCCTGTAAGCGTAGGCTATGTTTCTTCCTTTTGAGTAATGGAGACCGTTGCGGTTGATGATGAGAGTTCCCATTCCACATTGTCAGGTACTTTAACAGATAACGGTACATCGTGCTTACCTTCTGTTAATTGACTAACATCCGCTGTCACGACTATGTCATTCACTGTTATATTCTTTAAGTCTTGGCTAGCTCCCATCAGCGTAATATCCGTCGTTTTAGGTTCTACCTCTACTTCCTGATTCTCATCCAACCCAGTAATCCCAATTATGAGGTTAGTTAGTTTTTTAGATTCAACCGATACCTCTTGTTCTTCTTCCTGCTGCTCCTGTGGCTCCTGCGTTTGTTCCTCTTCGTCCTGTTCTATTTGTTCTTCTTGTTCTTGATCTTCTTTTTCTTTTTCTTTTTCTTTTTCTTCTTCATCCACTACATGATCAGTTTGGACTTTCACTTTAACCGTGCTTACTGACATTTTCTTCACATCATCAGGCTGTGGCAGTTTGACCTCTAATTCCGTATTGCCGGTCACTTTTGAAATATCAACATCTACATTAATACTGTTAATGTTTTTTAGATCCTCTTCTTTTCCGTATACCGTTACCTCTTTTGGATTAACTGATAAACTCTTAATTTGAATTCCATCTTTGGCCTTCCCTTTTTGAACAGCATTAATTTTAACTGTCTTAGATGGTATACTAATCGGCAAAGTAACGTTAACACTTGCTGGTTCAATAACGACATCCAGATTATTCAAATTGCGGTCTAAAGCTCGAACAGTTGCTTTACCGCTTACTGTCTCTTTAACACCTTTATTTAAACCAATCATGGCTTTCACATAAGAAATTTGTTCAATCGTTTCCTTAGCCCCCGTAACTTTTACTGTTTGTGGACTAACAGTCGGCGGTTCTGCTGAATATCCATCGGCTAACACAGAGGGGTCATATTCAGCTTCAACTGGGAATTCTTTCGTGACTCTCTCTTGAATGTTCACTTCGACATATTCCGGCTCAATTGTTGCCACTAGTTTTTCGTTTAGATCGCTAATTTTAAACGTTACAGTTCGACTTCCTATCGTAATATTAGGGTCAGAAAGATCGACATACACTTTAAAGTCACGTTGATTTTTCGCAGCTGTAACAAGTGCCCTAGCCCCTTTTAAGGTCACATCAACATTATCAGGCATACCGCTGACAACCAGGTTTTCCATGTCATAGTACACTTCAACCGGGACGTTCTCAATCGTCTCCGTAGCGATATCAGGAGAAGTTGAAAATCCAATTGACTTTTTATCAGACTGCAACTCAAAGTTCGCTGAAATAAACAGTAAAACAGCAATCACAAACGACGCGATTCTAACAAACCATTTATTCGCCATGAGTTTATCCATTCTTCTTCCCCCTCCAGCTCAAGATTCCTGAGGAAGTAGGCTTGTTTTTATTTAATACAAGTTCATTTATCAGCATTTCTTTAAATGCATCCTGATCTAAATTACGATACAGCTCACCATTTTTAGTCAGTGAAATACTCCCTGTTTCTTCCGAGACAACAATAGTTAAACAATCGGTTACTTCACTAATACCAATTGCCGCTCGATGACGTGTACCTAATTCTTTCGAAATAAAAGGACTTTCCGATAACGGCAAATAACAAGCCGCTGCAGCCACTCTATTATCTTGTAGGATTACCGCACCATCATGAAGCGGGGTATTGGGAATAAATATATTAATCAATAGTTCTGACGTAATATGCGATCCAAGCGGAATACCTGTTTCAATGTAGTCGCTTAAACCGGTCCCTTTTTCAATTGAAATTAAAGCTCCAATCCGTCTTTTTGCCATATAGGCAGAAGCTTTCACAATTTCTTCTACCAAATGCTCTTGCTCATCCTCTTCTGGCATATTATTTCGTGAAAAAAGGCTTCCTCGTCCTAACTGTTCAAGAGCACGTCTTAATTCTGGTTGGAAAATAATCAAGATAGCCAAAACCCCCCAGGTCATAACCTGTTCCATTAACCACCCTAACGTATTTAAACCAAGCAAACTACTCAAGCTGCGCACAACCACAATAACAAAAATTCCTTTTAACAGTTGAACAGCCTTTGTCCCACGAATAATGTTAAATATCTTATATATTAAAAACCAAACGAGGAAAATATCTAATAAATTTACTACGTAATCCCAAAATGTTAAATCGGGTAATGCCATATTATTTCCTCCAGTCAATAAAACACTTAACCTATGTAAGCACAAATATCACGAACCTTTTTAGTATACCATTTTCCATATCATAATCCTAAATTTAATACAATCGGAAAAGGCAAATCCACCTGAAGCACTAGCTTCAGGCAGATTCGCTACCTAGTTCTCCTCTCCTGATTTTTCTCCTGCTTCTGGGTACACAATGGACTTCACTGTATGTTTTATCTTAAACCATAGCCATTCAAAAGCTTGATTGATTTCTTCAATCTGCCCCGTAACATTCCCGGCTGCAGCCATATATTGTTGGCCATTGATAACAGTCACATCACCATCCACTTGACCTTCAATACGAATGTCCCCATTTTGGACAACGATATCTCCCTCAACGGTCTTCCCCTCTGGAACAATGACCGTTTCACCTTCTACAATTAAATTCGGTTGCTTCGATACAGAGAATCGTTGATCTTCATTATAAGTCGAAAAAACGGAACCTGTCATAAGTAAAACAAACAAGGACGCTGCTGTTAAAAGTGGATGTTGCCTAAACCAGCGCTTAGCCCCTACTTGTTTTTTCTCCTTAGGAAGTTGGGCCATAACTCTAGCTGTAAAGTCATCAGGTGCTTTAATATGGGACGTGCTTTGTACGAGAGCAACTGCCTTTTTCATCTCATGAAAATACTCTCGACATTCAGAACAGGTTTGTAAATGACTCCGTAAAATTTCTTGATGCTCTGACGTAATGTCTTCATCTAAATAATCGTGCATATATTCAATGATATCCTCATGGCAATTCAAAATACTCACCTTCTTTTTAAAAATGGCGCAGTTGTTTTCGCAAAGCTTCACGACCGCGATGTATCCTCGTTTTGACTGTACCGACTGGTAAATCCAATATGTCGCTAATTTCCTTCAATGATAGTTCTTCAATATATTTCAAAACGATAACCGATCGATATTTTTCTGGCAACTTTGTGATTTCTGCCTGAATAGATTCTTGAAGCTCTAATGATGCTACTTCCTCTTCTGGCTTCAATGTATCTGAAGCAATCTGCGAATACATATTCAATCCCTCTGTACCAGCTACTTCAGCATCTAAATGATAATCTGGCTTCTTCTTTCGAAGTCGATCAATACAGAGGTTCGTTGCAATTCGATATAACCATGTTGAAAATTTCATGTTAATCTTAAAGCTATGGATATTTACAAAGGCCCTCACAAACGCTTCTTGAGCTAAATCCTCTGCTTCATGCCTATTCCCCAGCATCCTAAAGCAAAGTTGAAAAACTTTATCCTTATATAGTTCAACAATTTCTCCAAATGCGTTTTGATCCCCTTTTAGAACTTGATTAATTCTTTTTGTTATAAGTGCTTCCATCCTGTTTCTACCCCCGCTCATGCGGCTATACGATAAGTACGAATCGTAAGCTAAAAGGTTTCAAAAATTTCCCCATTTTAATTTTAACAAAGTTTTTACCAGTCTGTTCAATAAAATACAAATGAACAAACATAAAAAAACAGCAACTTCATGACTCGGAAGTTACTGTCCTCTTAAACTAACTTATAAAAGCTTTTCTCCTAACAACGAGCCCATCAACGCGACTGCAAGTACTGCCGTTTTATTTCGTTCATCTAAAATCGGATTTACCTCAACTAACTCTGCAGAAGTAACTAATTGAGACTCTGCCAACATCTCCATGGCCAAATGACTTTCTCGATAACTAACCCCTCCATTAACAGGTGTCCCTACCCCTGGGGCATCTGCGGGGTCTAGCGCATCTAAATCTAGAGATAAATGAACGCCGTCTACTCGCTCACTTAAGTATGTAATACATTGCTCCATAACCGTGGCCATTCCTAAACGGTCAATTTCATGCATCGTATAGACTTTAATTCCTTTTTCCTTAATCAACTTCTTCTCGCCTTCGTCAAGCGATCGGGCGCCAATAATCACAATATGTTCTGGCTTAACCTTAGGCGCATACCCTTGTATATTGACTAAATCTGGATGACCAAGCCCTATACTAACAGCTAGCGGCATTCCATGTATATTACCAGAAGGGGAAGTTTCCTCTGTATTTAAATCTCCATGGGCATCAAACCAAATTACACCTAAATTTTGATAATGCTTTGCTACCCCAGCCAAAGTGCCGATACCAATGGAGTGATCCCCTCCCAACACAAGCGGAAATGAATGATTCTTCATAATTTCATCTACTTTATCTGCTAATAATCGATTTACCTCCGTAACAACCGGTAAGTTTTTTAAATTAGAGTGCGAAGGAACTCTATTAGCAGTGCGACTAATGATAATATCTCCCAAGTCTTCCACTTCAAGTTGCAGACCCTTAAAACGCTCAACAATCCCAGCATACCGGATCGCGCTTGGCCCCATATCTACCCCTCTTCGTGTTTGACCAAGATCCATAGGAACACCGATTAATGATATTTTCTCTATATTCATCCCATCTCCCCCTCTTCCATTTTATAACTGAAAAGGCAAATGGTTCAACTTAACAAATTGATGTATAAAGATACAAACACAAAAAAGTCTTAAACTATATTAGTTTAAGACGAAATTATGGTGTTATGTAGTTAATGGTGGAGCCTAGCGGGATCGAACCGCTGACCTCCTGCGTGCAAGGCAGGCGCTCTCCCAGCTGAGCTAAGGCCCCATATGAAATTTAAAAAGATGGCTGGGCTAGAAGGATTCGAACCTTCGCATGACGGAATCAAAATCCGCTGCCTTACCGCTTGGCTATAGCCCAATATATGAATAAAAAATGCCTATAATTTTATAAGATGGTGGAGGGGGGCAGATTCGAACTGCCGAACCCGAAGGAGCGGATTTACAGTCCGCCGCGTTTAGCCACTTCGCTACCCCTCCACATATATGTGGGAATGGTGCCGGCAAGAGGACTTGAACCCCCAACCTACTGATTACAAGTCAGTTGCTCTACCAGTTGAGCTACACCGGCATCTAAATGGTGGAGGATGACGGGATCGAACCGCCGACCCTCTGCTTGTAAGGCAGATGCTCTCCCAGCTGAGCTAATCCTCCAAAATGGTGACCCCTACGGGATTCGAACCCGTGTTACCGCCGTGAAAGGGCGGTGTCTTAACCGCTTGACCAAGGGGCCTGTATAAAAAAGTAGATCTAGTCAGTAACAGTAAGCTCCCAAGCGGGCTTGAACCGCTGACCTCTTCCTTACCATGGAAGTGCTCTACCTACTGAGCTATGGAAGCATGGCTCCGCAGGTAGGATTCGAACCTACGACCGCTCGGTTAACAGCCGAGTGCTCTACCACTGAGCTACTGCGGAATAATAAATGTTTCCTAAAACTCTTTATTGTTCATAATATTATTATGAAACAGCCTGGCAACGTCCTACTCTCACAGGGGGAAACCCCCAACTACCATCGGCGCTGAAGAGCTTAACTTCCGTGTTCGGAATGGGAACGGGTGTGACCTCTTCGCCATCATTACCAGACTATATTCATCTCTCAAAGACATTTATTATTTTAATATATTCTTTGAGATTTTGCAAGAATAAAAATTTGTTTTTTATTCCTTCAAAACTAGATAATAGGAAAGCATTGCGTATTACCAAAACAATAGGTTAAGTCCTCGACCGATTAGTATCAGTCAGCTCCATGTGTCGCCACACTTCCACCTCTGACCTATCAACCTGATCATCTTTCAGGGGTCTTACTAGCTTGCGCTATGGGAAATCTCATCTTGAGGGGGGCTTCATGCTTAGATGCTTTCAGCACTTATCCCGTCCGCACATAGCTACCCAGCGATGCCTTTGGCAAGACAACTGGTACACCAGCGGTGCGTCCATCCCGGTCCTCTCGTACTAAGGACAGCTCCTCTCAAATTTCCTGCGCCCACGACGGATAGGGACCGAACTGTCTCACGACGTTCTGAACCCAGCTCGCGTACCGCTTTAATGGGCGAACAGCCCAACCCTTGGGACCGACTACAGCCCCAGGATGCGATGAGCCGACATCGAGGTGCCAAACCTCCCCGTCGATGTGGACTCTTGGGGGAGATAAGCCTGTTATCCCCGGGGTAGCTTTTATCCGTTGAGCGATGGCCCTTCCATGCGGAACCACCGGATCACTAAGCCCGACTTTCGTCCCTGCTCGACTTGTAGGTCTCGCAGTCAAGCTCCCTTGTGCCTTTACACTCTACGAATGATTTCCAACCATTCTGAGGGAACCTTTGGGCGCCTCCGTTACCTTTTAGGAGGCGACCGCCCCAGTCAAACTGCCCACCTGACACTGTCTCCCACCCCGATCAGGGGTGCGGGTTAGAATGTCAATACAGCCAGGGTAGTATCCCACCAACGCCTCCACCGAAGCTGGCGCTCCGGCTTCACAGGCTCCTACCTATCCTGTACAAGCTGTACCAAAATTCAATATCAGGCTGCAGTAAAGCTCCACGGGGTCTTTCCGTCCTGTCGCGGGTAACCTGCATCTTCACAGGTACTATAATTTCACCGAGTCTCTCGTTGAGACAGTGCCCAGATCGTTACACCTTTCGTGCGGGTCGGAACTTACCCGACAAGGAATTTCGCTACCTTAGGACCGTTATAGTTACGGCCGCCGTTTACTGGGGCTTCAATTCAAAGCTTCGCTTGCGCTAACCTCTCCTCTTAACCTTCCAGCACCGGGCAGGTGTCAGCCCCTATACTTCACCTTGCGGTTTCGCAGAGACCTGTGTTTTTGCTAAACAGTCGCCTGGGCCTATTCACTGCGGCTCATCTGGGCTTTAACACCCTAATGAGCACCCCTTCTCCCGAAGTTACGGGGTCATTTTGCCGAGTTCCTTAACGAGAGTTCTCTCGAACACCTTAGGATTCTCTCCTCATCTACCTGTGTCGGTTTGCGGTACGGGCACCCTACATCTCACTAGAGGCTTTTCTTGGCAGTGTGGAATCAGGAACTTCGGTACTCTATTTCCCTCGCCATCACAGCTCAGCCTTAACGGAAACGGGATTTGCCTCGTTTCCAGCCTAACTGCTTGGACGCGCATATCCAACAGCGCGCTTACCCTATCCTCCTGCGTCCCCCCATCGCTCAAACGATGTATAGGTGGTACAGGAATATCAACCTGTTGTCCATCGCCTACGCTTTTCAGCCTCGGCTTAGGTCCCGACTAACCCTGAGCGGACGAGCCTTCCTCAGGAAACCTTAGATATTCGGTGGAAGGGATTCTCACCCTTCTTTCGCTACTCATACCGGCATTCTCACTTCTAAGCGCTCCACCAGTCCTTCCGGTCTAGCTTCAACGCCCTTAGAACGCTCTCCTACCACGGACATCGCAGATGTCC
>NZ_CP026095.1:92500-152500 GCF_004006295.1 Peribacillus asahii | reverse complement strand
CAACAAGCAACGTTGTCATAAATAAGCGAACTACATTACGACTGTTCATAACAAACCTCCAATTTTTACTATATTTTCTATTTAATTGTATCAATTCATTTTCTGAAAATCTAATATAATGGCGACTGTGCATAAAATTGATTGATTTAATCATATTAAAAGTAAGAAAACTGAAAGGGGCACTGCCGATGAAAAATGGGGTCGCTTTTTTGTTGATTTCGCTTTTCATCATTTGTACAGGCTGTAATCAAGAAGGTACGAATGAAAAAGTCGACTATGAAGAAACGAAGAAAATGGTTGTCGATATTTTAAAAACAGATGACGGAAAAAAGGCGTTACAGGAAGTACTCAAAGACGAAAGCATGAAAAATGAAATTATTATGAATAATGACACCGTAACAAAAGCGATTGAAAGTACCCTCACTTCCGATAAAGGAAAAGAATTTTGGAAAAAAGCATTTGAAGATAATGAGTTTACAAAAGCTTATGCTAAAGCTTTACGATCTGAACATAAGAAAGTGTTAAAAGAACTTGCCAAAGATCCAGCCTATCGCACATTGTTAACCGATACGATGAAGGAACCTGATATTCAAAAAGAAATCACCAATATTCTCAAACAAAATGAGATGCGGAAAATTTATAAACAGCTCATTGTTGAAACAGCAGAAAGCCCGCTCGTAAAAGCACAAGTCGAAGAGGCTATTCAAAAAGCTGCCACAGAAGCCGTTGAGAAGCAGAAAAAAGAAGAAGGTGGCGGCGGTGGCGAAGAAGGCGGCGGCGAAGGATCATAATAAAAAAAAGGGCCTGTCCTATAAGTCATTTATTGACTATTAGGACAGCCCTTCTTTATTTTACTTAGAAAAGTCTAACTGCGAAAAGTCTAACTGCGCTGTAAAAACTCATTTGTTCCTTACTGCAATTTATTAATAACTTTCGTTGCGATATCTTCGAAAATTTTTCCAATTCGATGATCTGCTGCATAAATCGATGGAGCAAAATCTTCTTCATTCCAATCAGGCTGCTGTAGAGGTAACTGGCCCAGCACTTCTGTACGAAGTTCTTCTGCTAGTTTCTCTCCGCCGCCTTTTCCGAAAACATATTCTCTCTCTCCTGTCACCTTACTTTCAAAGAACGACATGTTTTCAATAACACCGATTACTTCATGTTCCGTTTTAATCGCCATTGCCCCCGCACGTGCTGCAACAAATGCAGCTGTTGGATGTGGAGTTGTAACAATAATTTCTTTACAAGCTGGAAGCATCGTATGAACATCTAAAGCAACGTCCCCTGTGCCCGGCGGTAAATCTAATACTAAATAGTCTAAATCATCCCACTCTACTTCTTGGAAGAAGCTATTTAGCATTTTCCCAAGCATCGGTCCTCTCCAAATAATCGGAGCATTATCTTCTACAAAGAAGCCCATGGAGATAACTTGTACACCAAAACGTTCCACGGGAATAATCTTTTCTCCACGTACAACTGGTCGTTTTGTAATACCCATCATATCCGGTACACTAAACCCATAAATATCTGCATCGACTAACCCTACTTTTTTCCCTAAACGCGCTAGCGCTGTCGCAAAGTTCACCGAAATAGTTGATTTACCAACGCCGCCTTTTCCGCTCGCAATGGCAATAAATTTCGTCTTACTATTTGGAGATAATAAGCCAAGATCTTCTTCCGGCATACTTTCACGGTGTTTCGCTAACTCTTCTTCAGAAAGTTCAGTGAATCGAATACCTACAGATGCTGCTCCAGCCTCTTTCAATAGCTCAACCACCTGCATTTGTAATTGCATTTGCTCAGATGTACCTGTTTTCGCAATAGCCAACTTCACACTTACATGATTTTTTTCAGGCTTTATTTTAATTTCTAATACACCATTTGTTTCTACTAAGCTTTTATGAAGAAAAGGGTCGTTTAACCCCTTTAATATATCCAGTACTTTCTCTTCTGTTAACAAGTTCGAGCACCCCTTCGTAAGTTGTTTTCTTTTACCAATAGTAGTATAACATACTACAGAATAAATGCTTAATTGCCAAAACTCAAAACAAGAAAAAGAGCCTTTTTGCACCTTAAGGCTCTTCTTTTTCCGTTATCTTTTCCTCAGTTAAATAACGTAGTACTCCTTTATAAATCGAAGCTGCAATTTGCTCTTGGTACTCCTCTTTCACTAAGCGTTCCCTCTCTTCAGCATTTGACAAAAAGCCAATCTCAACAAGTGCTCCTGGCTTCTTAGCGTAGTCCATTAAATATACTCGGTTAATCGTTTTGGCATAGCGGGATGTGTTCTCCAAGTTTCGAATAATTTCTGCCTGAATAAATTTTGCCAACTGTTCATTTTCTTCATAACGCTTAGTGTAAAAAGTCTGTGCCCCTTTCGAGCTTTTTGAGGGGAAAGCATTTAAATGAATACTGAGAAATAAGTCCGCTTCTGATTCATTAATTAACTCGACTCGCTTGCGTAAATCCTCACTTTTACGAAGATAAATCCCTTTCGTGTCTTTCGCTGCTAAATCCGAGTCATCTTCCCTTGTCAAAATGACTAATGCACCTTGTTCTTGCAAATAATCTCGTAGTTTTAACGTTACGTTTAGGGCAATATCTTTTTCCATTACATTGCCTATATTCGCTCCCCCGTCCATACCGCCATGACCTGCATCTAGCACGATAACTTTTCCAGATAAGGGTAAATTCCAAGCGTTCCATGAATCATCTTCCACAAACTTCACTGTCACAATTAGAAAAAGAATGACTATACCTAACGCAAATCCTCCATACTTTAGCTTCCTTGTCATTTGCTCTCCTTCCATTTGCCCCTATACATTAAAAATATGGGACGAACTACGGAATTAGAACAAATTCTAGCTTCAGTGCAGCTTCATTTTATGACGCTTTTCCCCTGTTTTAAATCCATCCTTCCACCAAGCCTCTACATATCCTTCACAGCGATAATAGAGCCCCTCTTCAAAATTCTCATTTGAGCCAATCTTGCCCCAATAGCGAATAAAATGAAACAGCGTATCAACCAAATACTTCTCCTCTTGAAAGCATCGTGCCCTTACCTCTTCTTCAGACTCTCCATAATAACCAAATTTGCTATAATGCGCTCCCAGTAAAAAGGCTTCTATGGCGATATCTAAGCACCCTTCCTCCACCACATCTATGTAGCCTTTATCAAAGTACTGTACAAAACGCTTTTTGACCTGTTCAAGCGATAGTTCTCGAAGGATTCTCCGCTCATACTTAATCTGCTTCTCTCTCTGCCGCTCCTGTAAATCCATAATTACATTCACGATTGTCCCCCCCATTTTCCGAATCACTCGTAAAGAACGAGGATAAAACTAGTTTTCACTCCCCCTCTGTACACATGCCTGTTTTTTTATAGAAAATTTAATGACTCACTTCATCGTTAAAAACTAATGACACCCAACTACAAAACTTGGATGTCATTGCTTTTTAATTAAAATCATTTTTAAATGGTTCACTTTCACACTCTTTTATTTGTCCAATCAAAGATAGGACAGAACCCGTAGCCTGAATCCAACTCCCACTAACTGTTAATGATTCACCATTTTTATCTTCACTGTTGTTTTTTTCAAAAGTCAAATAGGAACTATAACTTTCAAAGTTTTTTTCATCTTTTTCATTATTCTTTTCTAAATCATATATTCCACCTATTGCTTGCAAGGAATTCCCTATGGATTGTAATAAATTCCCGATAATGTTATAAACCTGACCTGCACTTGTATCTCCTTCAATCTCGTCAGCAAACGACACAAGTCCGCCTAAGGCTTGCATCCAGTTTCCTGTAATGATTAATTTTTCCTCTGTTTCATTTTCAAAATCAATAAGCAGTCCCATAATTACTGTACTATTCCCCATTGCCTGAATCTCACTTCCGACCGCCCCAAGAGATACTCCTCCTGCCCCATCAGCTTGTAGGGCATTCCCTGTTGCCTGCAAGGTATTTCCGTACAAATCTAAATTTTCTCGAAAATCATCGTTTAAAAATTTCAATGGCGTATTTCCAATAGCAGAAAGAATGGTTCCGATAGCTACCACCGCTGCACCAAAAACTTCCTTAAATTGATTATTCGTTAGATTTAAATCAATTGATTCTTTCAATTCGTTATCCATTTGTAACCTCTCCACCATTAAGGGGTTATGTAAAGTATATTCAAATGAATGGGCCAATGCGCATAGTAATCAAATATTTACTCCGTATTTAACCCCGTAAGTCAAGAACGACCAGCTGCTTAGCCAAAAATCATTTCATTAACAATATTGGCGAAAATGGCATACATTCGACAACTTTTCATAATATCGCTACTAAACCTAATCTCTCAACTGAGGGTGAAGAGATATTAAAACCGAATAAAACGATTTACTGAAAGCCTGATTTATCGGGCTTTTTTCTTTCTCCCCATCAGCCTCCATTGGGGAATATTTCTTGGTTGTAATACTACATAGAAAGGGAAACCTAAAATGGAAAATTAAAATAAAGGAGACATCAAATTGAAGAGGAAAAGGATTTTTTTTAGATTTCTAATCAGTTTTACCTGCGTGACCTTGTCTTTTTTTCTTTATTCTATCACTAATCATGCAAGTGCGAGTGAATCCATGCTGCCTGAAGCATCCATTTTCATAGATGGGGAGCCTATCACCACCAAATATACGATGAGAGAAGGCCACTTACTCGTACCTGCCCTTTTCCTTAAAAATACCGGGGTGTATGTTGATTGGGATGAAAAGTATCAGTCCGTAGTATTTAAATTGAAAAAAACACTGTTTGCATTACCTGTAGGGAAAAGATTTACTGATGACTATGTTGGAGGTGTATGGAAACGGTCTCCTTTGCCAACAGAGACGATTGAGTTAGAAGGAGAACCTTATGTACCAATTGTTACGGTTGCACAAAAATTGGGAATGGAAGTAAGGTATGATCCACATATTTCCCGAACCTTTATTCAGACTAATTTCTCTGTTAAGACAAATAATATTAAGCAGCTTAATACTACAGAAAAGCTTGTTGCCTTGACATATGATGACGGGCCAGATAATGTTTATACACCTCAAATTCTAGACATTTTAAAAGAAAAGAATGTTAAGGCGACCTTTTTTATAATGGGAAAACAAGCTAGGGCATATCCTAATGAGGTAAAAAGAATGGTAAATGAAGGACATGCCATTGCAAATCACACATATTCTCATTTTAATACAAGAAAAATTTGGACAGATAAAATTCGAAAAGAAATTCTCTTAACACAGGCAGAACTAGAAAGAGTTGTTGGAAGAAGACCCGATATATTTAGACCGCCTTATGGGGCCTATACGAAAGCAGATATGCAGCTGTTTAATGAACTTGGAATGAGAAATATTCTATGGTCTGTTGATACACTTGATTGGAGTGGAGCAACTGCAGACGATATTTTGGAAATCATTCACCGTGATACTTCACCTGGAGGTATTGTGTTGCTTCATAACTTCCAGTCTGACACTCCTCTATTAAAAGGAAGCGTTGAGGCACTCCCAGGAATCATTGATGAACTACGGGCAAAAGGATATAAATTTGTAACGGTTCAATCCTTATTAGCAAGTCAAGGATAGAGTGTTACAACCAGCAACAGGTTGAGGAGAAAAGAGAAGGTAAGGAGTATTAGAATTCCTTGCCTTTTTCATTATTATTGATACTTACTGCTACATCTTCGCGTCGATTGTACTAATTGCCCACTGTATACATCCACTTAAAAACCTCAGTTCAGACTTACCCCGTTTTTTCTGTTGAACTAAACCTGGTTACGGATTCACTCTAGCTACTTACTCCCCCTTACTCTTAACACAACCTGAGTACAGGCAAACTTGGCAAGTTGGTACATATAGCATTTACACCTTTTACCCCTAACAAGTCAAAATACGGTCAAAAGTACTTTTGAGGCATAAAAAAGACCCCCAACCAAATTGGTTGAGAGCCTTGAAACGTAAAATTAACGTTTTGAGAACTGAGGAGCACGACGTGCACCTTTAAGACCGTATTTTTTACGTTCTTTCATACGTGGGTCACGTGTTAATAATCCAGCAGATTTAAGAGCTGGACGGAATTCTGGATCTACTTGAAGCAATGCACGAGCGATACCGTGACGGATTGCGCCAGCTTGACCAGTGTATCCTCCACCACTAACGTTTACAAGAACGTCGTAGCTTCCAGTAGTTTCAGTAGCAACTAGTGGTTGGTTAACAACTAAACGTAGTGCTGCGAATGGGATGTATTCATTAATGTCACGACCGTTGATTACGATGCGACCTTCGCCTGGTACTAAACGTACACGAGCAACTGAGCTCTTACGGCGACCAGTACCATAATATTGAACTTGTGCCAAGATAGTAACCTCCTTAATAATTATCCGCGTAATTCATATACTTCTGGTTGTTGAGCAGCATGTTTGTGCTCTGGACCAGCGTATACGTGTAATTTTTTGAATTGTTGACGACCAAGAGAATTCTTTGGAAGCATACCTTTGATTGCTAGTTCAAGCATTTTCTCTGGGTAGTTTGTACGCATCTCAAGAGCAGTTCTTGTTTTAAGACCGCCTGGGTGCATAGTGTGACGGTAATAAATTTTGTCAGTTAATTTTTTACCAGTCAATTCGATTTTTTCTACATTGATTAGAATTACATGATCACCAGTATCAACGTTTGGTGTAAATGTTGGTTTGTGTTTACCACGTAGAATGGAAGCTACTTCTGCAGCTAGACGACCTAAAGTTTGACCTTCAGCATCGATCACATACCATTTACGTTCCACTTCGTTAGCTTTCGCCATAAATGTCGTACGCATGGTTATCCTCCTAAAAACAGTTAAATTTTTAATATTTATCTTCATCACAATAAACTTCCGGGGCTTATCGCGGGATTAAAATACATACCATATTATATTAAACTCTTCCAGAAGCCTTGTCAAGCGAATGTTACACCAGGGCTAGTTGTCTTGGTGAATAACAAATCCCTTTATGAAGCCATTTCTAGAAGAAATCATCAAAATTAGTAAAAAAAATTAATTTTCGGGATAGTATACTTCCCATAAATATAGCCCATGACCTGGTGCTGTCTTCCCAGCAGCCTGACGATCACACTTGGCTAAAATATGCGGCAAATCAGTCGCCTGCTTCTTGCCGCTTCCGACCTCAAGCAATGTGCCAACAAGAATTCGAACCATATTATATAAAAATCCCGTGCCGAAAAAGCGAAACACCAGCGAATCGCCTTGCTCCTTCACTTCAATCTCATGAATCGTTCGAACTTTATCGACAACACTCGTATTCGAGGCACAAAAACTCGTAAAATCATGTGTACCTACTAGATATGAAGCAGCTTCTCTCATTGCCTCCAAATCCAATGGATGTGTATAATGATACGCATAGTGACGTTGAAATGGATCACGCAGCGGACTGCGTTCCACCCTATAACGGTATTCCTTGCCGATTGGATTAAATCGTGCATGAAAGTCATCAGCGACCTGCTCAACCGCTAATACGACGATATCGTTCGGTAATAAGGCATTGAGCGCCTTCTGCCAGTTTTCAGCAGGCAAAGCATTCGTAGAGTCAAAGTGAATAACCTGTCCTTTGGCGTGCACCCCAGCATCTGTTCTTCCTGATGCCGTTACTTTTACATGCGTACCCTTATGCATTTTTCCAAGTGCCGCCTCAAGCTCACTTTGAACCGTTCGTTTTTCCGGCTGCACCTGATAGCCTGCAAACGCTGTACCATCATACGAAATAATACATTTATATCTTGGCATTATTTTTTCCCTCTTATGAACGTAATAGAACTAATACACCCGTTAAAATGACAAGCCCGATCATACACAAACTATCTATCATACCCCAGTGAAGCTGGCGATATTTCGTTCGCCCTTCTCCGCCTTGGTAGCCGCGTGCTTCCATCGCTGTTGCCAATTCCTCAGCCCGCTTAAAAGCACTAACAAACAAGGGTACTAACAGGGGAACAATCGCTTTAATACGATTCTTAATCGGCCCAGAAGAAAAATCGACTCCTCTAGCAATTTGTGCTTTCATAATTTTATCCGTTTCTTCCATCAAAGTTGGAATAAAGCGGAGAGCAATGGACATCATTAACGCCAACTCATGCACAGGTACCTTCCATTTTTTCAATGGATTTAACAATTCCTCCATTCCATCTGTAATCGAAATAGGAGTAGTCGTTAACGTTAATAAAGACGTTACCAAAATCAAAAATGTAAAACGCAAAGAGATAAATATCCCTTGTCGCAAGCCGCCTTCATAAATTTCCAGCCAGCCCAGTCGATACAGCACTTCGCCTTCTTTTGTAAACAAGATATGAACTAGGAACGTAAAGATAATTAATAACAAAACCGGCTTTAACCCACTAATTAAGAAACGAATCTTAATTTTTGAGAGTAAGATAATCCCTAGCGTAACTAAACCAAGAAGGCTATATGTTACTAGATTATTAGCCAAAAAAACGATACATACAAAAAAGAAAACGAGCAAGAGCTTTGCACGCGGGTCCATTCTATGCATCACAGAGTTCGCCGGAACATAACGCCCGAAAATCATTTTATCTAGCATTAGCGGTTCCCTCTTTTCATTGCTTTATCTATTTCAATTGCTAAATCATCAATATTTAAACAAGGCTTATCAAAACGAACACCGAGCTCTTTTTGCAGCTTCAATTGAAAGCGCACCGTATCAGGCACATCTAGGCCTAATTCAAGCAATTGCACAGGATCTGAAAAAATTTCTTGCGGGGAGCCTTTTTTAAAGACAGACCCTTGATGCATAATCACGATTTCATCAGCATACTTCGCCGCATCTTCCATACTATGTGTTACAAGTATCGTCGAAATGCCTCGCTTTTTATGCAAGTCATAAAACATGTCCATAATTTCTTTGCGACCACGTGGATCAAGCCCTGCCGTTGGCTCATCTAAAACGAGTACATCCGGTTCCATCGCAAGCACACCTGCAATGGCCACACGTCTCATTTGTCCTCCTGATAAATCAAACGGTGACTTCTCTAAAATATCTTCTGCTAAGCCTACGTGCTGAATCGCCTTTCGGGCAAGTACTTTGGCATCCGCTTCCGACACACCAAAATTCATCGGTCCAAAACAAATATCCTTCTCCACCGTTTCATCAAACAATTGATGCTCAGGAAATTGAAACACAATCCCTACTTTTTGACGAATCGAACGTAATTGTTTCTCTTTACGCCCCGCTTCAATTGTTCGATCTCCAATGATAATCCGCCCTTTAGTAGGCTTTAATAGCGCATTCAAATGCTGAAGAAGCGTTGATTTTCCGGAACCAGTATGTCCAATAATAGCCGTATATGAGCCCGAATCAATAGAAAGATTCACATCATGCAAAGCAAGATGCTCAAACGGAGTATTCGCTTGATAGCGATATTCTACATCTTCGAGTGTAATTCGCATAAATCCTTCACCAACTCTTCCTCTGTCAAATGCCCATAGTCAATCGCTACGCCATTCTTTTGTAAAGCTTTGCTTAGTTTAATAGAAAACGGAATATCAAGGCCTAGCTCAATAAGCTCCTTTTCCATTTTAAAAATATCACGTGGCGTGCCTTCTCGATATAATTGTCCTTTATTCATGACAATTATACGATCCGCTTTCGCAGCTTCCTCTAGATCATGCGTAATAGAAATAACAGTAAGTTCCTTCTCCTGCATCAATTCCCTTACTGTCTCCAATACTTCTTCACGTCCTCTTGGATCAAGCATCGAAGTCGCTTCATCCAAAATAATAATATTGGGCTGCAGTGCTACCACTCCTGCAATCGCGATTCTTTGCTTCTGTCCGCCAGAAAGATGGTGCGGCTCTTGATTGAGAAATTTACTCATTTTCACCTTCGATAACGCGTTTTGCACACGCTCCACCATCACTTCTTGGGGGACACCGACATTTTCTAAACCAAAAGCCACATCATCTTGAACAGTGGTACCTACAAACTGATTATCAGGATTTTGAAACACCATGCCGATTTGCCTACGCACATCCCACACTGTTTCTTCTGTTAACACTTTATCATTCACTGTAATTGTCCCAGTCTGTGCAAATTGAAGGCCGTTTAATAATTTTGCTAATGTTGACTTTCCGGATCCGTTATGACCAACAATCGCCAACCATTCGCCCTCATATATATCAAACGATACATCATTTAAAGCAAAGTTCTTTTGTCCCTCATATTTGAACTTAATATTCTCTAAGGAAACCAGTTTCTTTCTCATTGTGGCCCTCCTTCCCCTCAAACTACGTCTACACTTAGCTCAACCCAATTGCAAATAAAAGTATTAATTTTGAATATAAAAAAACGCTGCACCCCTTCCACCGAAATATCTTTCGGTAAATTAAGAGCAGCTTGGTTTTACAATCTATTTCGACAAATAGATTAATCTTATATACACTTTATTGATTAAAGTGGGAAGGGGTACTTGAGCTAGACGAGAAGGCTCCTGCAAAGCAGGTACACCAGCCATCGTAACACTCAATGCGTATTTCATATATAAAGCAACATTGCATCATTCAACTCGTAAAGAAAATAGACAATATCCCCATGATCTTTACGGAACTAAACGCAAGTATGAATCAAAAAAAACTTAAATTTTCATATATAAAAAGAAAAAGGGCAAAGAACAAGTGAGTTTATTCATCATCTGTCCTGCCCTTTTTCATCGAAAGTTATTAAACTAATTCAATAACCACGACTGGTGCACCGTCACCGCGGCGTGGACCCATTTTTAAGATACGAGTGTAGCCACCTTGGCGTTCTTCATAACGTGGAGCGATGTCTGCGAATAATTTTTGAACAGCATCTTGTCCTTTTTCAGCATCAGCTACTTCATTACGAATAAATGCTGAAGCTTGACGACGTGCATGTAAGTCACCACGTTTACCAAGAGTGATCATTTTTTCTACAACAGAACGTAATTCTTTTGCACGTGCTTCTGTAGTTTCAATGCGCTCATGGATGATAAGATCCGTAGCTAAATCACGAAGTAATGCTTTACGTTGTGCGCTAGTGCGCCCTAACTTTCTGTAACCCATTAGAGATTCCCTCCTTTGTTGAAATTCTATATTATGTCATGTAATAGATATTAGTCGTCTTTACGAAGACCTAAACCTAATTCTTCTAGTTTCGCTTTCACTTCTTCAAGTGATTTACGACCCAAGTTACGAACCTTCATCATATCTTCTTCCGTTTTATGAGCAAGCTCTTGAACGGTATTGATTCCAGCACGTTTTAAACAGTTGTAAGAACGAACAGAAAGATCTAATTCCTCGATTGTCATCTCCAGAACTTTTTCTTTTTGATCTTCTTCCTTTTCAACCATGATTTCAGCATTTTGTGCTTCGTCTGTCAAACCAACAAAGATATTTAAATGCTCCGTTAAAATTTTTGCTCCAAGGGCAATCGCTTCTTGAGGTCCTGTACTGCCATCTGTCCAAACATCCAACGTTAGTTTATCAAAATTAGATAATTGTCCAACGCGTGTGTTTTCTACTTGATAAGAAACACGGGAAACAGGAGTGTAGATTGAATCAATTGGAATTACACCAATTGGTTGATCTTCTCTCTTATTTTGAACAGCCGGAGTATAACCACGACCACGTTTCGCTGTTAGGCGCATACGCATATGACCGTTTTTACCGATTGTTGCGATATATAAATCCGGGTTAAGAATTTCTACATCACTATCATGGGTAATATCAGCCGCTGTAATGACACCTTCACCTTGAACATCAATTTCAAGCGTCTTTTCTTCATCGGAGTAAATCTTTAGAGCAAGCTTTTTCACATTTAGAATGATAGAAGTCACATCTTCTACGACGCCTTCAATTGTTGAGAACTCATGCAAAACTCCATCAATTTGTATAGCTGTGACAGCAGCACCTGGGAGTGAGGATAATAGAATACGACGTAAGGAGTTACCCAAAGTTGTACCATACCCACGCTCTAGTGGCTCTACGACGAATTTACCGTATTTGGTATCGTCGTTGATTTCAACCGTTTCGATTTTTGGTTTTTCTATTTCGATCATTAATAAACCCTCCTTCAAAACGTCAAAACCCCGGCTAGTGGGATTAATCACTATAACCGAAATTCCCCATGTATACGTTCCCGCTGTGCGCAACAACTGAAAATTTAATAATTCTGTAAGAACGCAAACCTAGTATTATATCCCATTATAGACAGGAATACAAAATCTATACAGAAAGATTAAACACGGCGACGTTTTGGTGGACGGCATCCGTTATGTGGAACTGGAGTTACGTCTTTGATAGCTGTTACTTCTAGACCAGCAGCTTGAAGTGCACGAATAGCAGCTTCACGTCCAGCACCAGGTCCTTTAACAGTAACTTCTAGAGTTTTCATACCATGTTCGATTGATGTTTTAGCAGCTGTTTCAGCAGCCATTTGTGCAGCGAATGGAGTAGATTTACGTGAACCACGGAATCCTAAAGCTCCTGCACTTGACCAAGAAATAGCGTTACCATGAGAATCAGTAATCGTAACGATAGTGTTGTTGAAAGTAGAGCGAATATGTGCAATACCAGTTTCTATATTCTTTTTCACACGACGTTTACGTGTATTAGTTTTACGTGCCATGAAAAGTAACCTCCTTTTCTAATTATTTTTTCTTGTTAGCTACTGTACGACGAGGTCCTTTACGCGTACGAGCATTATTTTTAGTGTTTTGTCCACGAACAGGAAGACCACGACGGTGGCGAAGACCACGGTACGCGCCGATTTCCATTAGACGCTTGATGTTAAGAGAGATTTCACGACGAAGGTCGCCTTCTACTTTTAACTTGTCAATGATGTCACGAATTTTGTTTAATTCGTCTTCTGTTAAGTCACGAACGCGAGTATCTTCAGAAACACCTGCTTCTGCAAGAACTTTGATCGCAGTTTGTTTACCAATACCATAAATATATGTTAATGAGATAACAATACGTTTGTCACGGGGAATATCTACTCCAGCAATACGTGCCATGCTTGAGTGCACCTCCTTCTAATTAGCCTTGTTTTTGTTTATGTTTAGGGTTTTCGCAAATAACCATTACTTTACCTTTTCTGCGGATAACTTTACATTTCTCACAGATTGGTTTGACTGATGGTCTAACTTTCATTGCTATCTAACCTCCTTATACAGATCGGAGCGTAACCAGATTTATTTAAATCGGTATGTGATTCTGCCGCGAGTTAGATCATACGGGGAAAGCTCAACCGTAACTTTATCTCCAGGCAAAATACGAATAAAGTGCATACGAATTTTACCGGATACATGAGCTAAAACAGTATGACCATTTTCTAATTCTACCTTAAACATTGCATTTGGCAAAGTCTCTTGTACTGTGCCTTCTACTTCAATTACATCGTCTTTCGCCATTAAAGTGATTCTCCCTTCTCTATGGGTGAACTCTAAAAGAGTACACATCTTTCCGTCAACCGTTACTACAGTCCAATCATCCTCTAAAGTCAGTGCATATCTGCATATAGTATTCACTTATTACAACAGCGTTTACCAAACCAGGCTTTAACTGAGGACCTTTATCAGGTGGACCGAAATGAGGAACTTAACTATGGGTCCTCATGTAAGTCTTGACCGATTCCGTGGAAGCCATACTCTCTAAACTCAAGAGAAATAGTGAACCACGACATAGGTTTGAATAGCATGGGAGATATTTGAAAGACGCACGCCTGGCAAGCTTCTTTCAACCCTCTATATAATGACTCTTTAAACCCTTTAGAGTCGCTCTAGTTTCTTCAGTAATTTTGTAGATTTTGAAAAAATCAAAAGCTAGATATTTTGAAGTACTGCGTTGACGCCCGCGAAATTCATTATACCTTTTATCGAAAAAAATTGCATACTTTTTCGCAAATTCCACAAGATTTGTAGAATCAGATGGCTAATCCTTCAAGAAGTGCATCAACATCTTCAAATACCTTATTAATATCTTGCTGGCCGTTAATGTTTTGCAAGTATCCTTTTTCTCCGTAGAAATCAAGGAGTGGCTGCGTTTGTTTCAAATTCACATCTAAGCGATTTTGAACCGTTTCTGCATTATCGTCAGCACGTTGGTAAAGTTCTCCGCCACAGCGATCGCATGTGTCTTCTTTTGCTGGAGGATTAAAAACAAGGTGATATGTCGAACCACAAGATTTACAAATGCGGCGACCTGTTAATCTTTCCATCAAAATCTCTTTATCCACGTCAATATTAATAACAAAATTGATTTGACGATCTAAATCTGTAAGAATATTTTCTAATGCTTCAGCTTGAGCCACAGTACGTGGAAAACCATCAAGCAAGAAACCTTTCTTACAATCATCTTTACTTAATCTTTCACGGACAATCCCGATTGTAACTTCATCTGGTACAAGCGCACCTTGATCCATGAATGATTTTGCTTGTATACCAAGCTCTGTTCCATCTTTGATAGCTGTTCGGAACATATCTCCAGTAGAGATATGAGGGATGTTATATTTTTCTACAATCTTTTCAGCTTGAGTACCTTTACCAGCACCTGGAAGTCCCATTAATACTAGATTCATTTGTATTCCCCCTCAAACTCTATAATGGGCATTGGGAACAATCCGTTCCCAAAACTCATTACTTTATAAAACCTTTATAATGGCGTTTCACTAATTGCGCTTCAAGTTGTTTCATCGTATCAAGGGCTACCCCAACCACGATAAGAAGACTTGTTCCACCAATCTGTGCAGATTGAGGAAGATCAGCAATTTTAATGAAGAATACCGGTAAAACGGCAATGACTGCTAAAAATATAGAGCCAACAAACGTTAAACGATATAATACGCTCGTTAAATAATCTTGTGTATTCTGACCAGGACGAATCCCAGGTACATATCCACCTTGCTTTTTCAAATTATCAGCCATTTGTTCAGGATTAACCTGAATAAAGGCATAAAAATAAGCAAAAGCAATAATAAGAGCCACATAAATAATCATACCGATTGGTTCCGTATAATTAAATGACTTTTGAATCCATTCTGTTACACTATTCTGTTCAAAGAATGTAACAATGGTTGTAGGTGTAATAAGAAATGCCATCGCAAAGATTACCGGAATAACCCCTGCAGCATTCACCTTTAATGGTAGGTGAGTAGATTGCCCACCCATTTGTGTACGACCTGCCGCAGCGCGCTTCGCATATTGGATCGGAATTTTACGTAGTGCTTGTTGAATAAAGATAACAGCCACTATGATTGCTAATACTGCTAAAGCTATAAGAACCATGGTTACGATTCGTAAGAAAAGTTGTTCTCCAGCATCTTCAAACTGCTGAGCATAAATTTGATTAATTGTCGTAGGAAAACTCGCGACAATCCCAGCAAAGATAATGATAGAAATACCGTTACCTACACCTTTAGACGTGATCAGCTCTCCTAACCACAAAAGAAAAGCCGTACCCGCGGTTAAAACAGTCGCAATAAGCAAATACGTTCCAATGCTAGGGTCTTCTACTAAACCACTATACATACTATTGAATCCATAAGACATTCCTAATGCCTGAATAAATCCAAGAATAATGGTAAAGTAACGAGTGAATTGAGCTAGTTTACGACGACCAGCTTCCCCTTGCTTAGACCATTCAGTAAACTTTGGAACAACGTCCATTTGAAGCAACTGAACAATAATAGATGCCGTAATATACGGCATAATACCCATCGCTAAGATGGAGAAATTTTGCAAGGCACCGCCGCCAAAGGTATTTAATAAACCAATGACGCCTAACTCTTCCTGCGCTGTGAAAACATCGGCATTCACATTCGGTACAGGAATAAATGTACCGATGCGATAGACGATTAGCATTAGCAGGGTAAAGAAAATTTTATTTCTTATTTCACCCACACGCATAAAATTGGAGATCGTACGAAACATCAGATCACCTCTGCAGTACCGCCAGCAGCTTCGATAGCTTCTTTAGCAGCTGAAGAGAATTTGTTAGCTTTAACAGTAAGCTTTTTCTCGATGTTCCCTTTTGCAAGAATTTTGATTCCTGCTTTTTCTTTACTTACAATACCTGTCTCGATTAATAGAGCAGGTGTTACTTCTGTACCGTCTTCGAAACGATTTAACGTATCAAGATTCACGATAGCATAGTCTTTACGGTTGATGTTTGTAAATCCACGTTTTGGTAAACGTCTGAATAATGGTGTTTGACCACCTTCAAATCCAAGACGAACGCCACCGCCTGAACGAGCGTTTTGTCCTTTATGACCTTTACCAGCAGTTTTACCGTTACCAGATCCGATACCGCGACCTTTACGTTTACGTTCTTTACGAGCACCTTCTGCAGGTTTTAACTCATGAAGTTTCATTGTTGGCACCTCCTTGTTATGAGTTATGTTTTTATTGTTCCTTTACAGTAACAAGATGAGCAACTTTGGTAATCATACCGCGAATCGCAGGGTTATCATCATGAACAACTGTTTGATGCATTTTACGTAAACCCAGTGTGTTAACTGTAACGCGTTGATCTTCAGGGCGACCAATCAAGCTACGAGTAAGGGTAATTTCTAATTTAGCCATTTGAATTCCCCCCTTATCCTAACAGTTCTTCTACTGATTTACCACGTAACTTAGCTACGTCCTCAGCACGTTTCAATTGCTTTAATCCTTCGATTGTTGCACGAACCATGTTAATTGGTGTACTTGTACCTAGAGATTTAGAAAGAATATCTTGGATACCACCTAATTCTAAGACTGCACGAACTGGTCCACCAGCGATAACTCCAGTACCGGCAGAAGCAGGTTTTAATAATACGTGACCTGCACCGAAACGTCCGTTAACAAGGTGCGGAATAGTTGTTCCAACCATTGGTAACGTAATTAAGTTTTTCTTAGCATCCTCGATAGCTTTGCGGATCGCATCTGGAACTTCTTGAGCTTTACCAGTACCGAATCCAACGTGACCGTTTTTATCACCAACAACTACAAGTGCAGTGAAACGGAAACGACGTCCGCCTTTTACAACTTTAGCTACACGGTTAACGGTAACTACGCGTTCTTCAAGTTCTAATTTATTAGGATCAATACGACGCATCTGTTTTGTCCCTCCTTATCCATTAAAATTCTAAGCCGTTTTCACGAGCAGCGTCAGCTAATGCTTTTACACGACCATGGAAAAGGTAACCCCCGCGGTCAAATACCACAGTTGTATAACCTTTTTCTACAGCACGTTTCGCAATAAGTTCGCCAACTTTTTGAGCTGCTTCAGCATTGCTAGTAGCTTCTGTACCGATCTCTTTATCAAGAGTAGAAGCACTTGCTAGAGTTACGCCTTTTACATCGTCAATTAATTGTGCGTAAATGTGTTTGTTTGAACGGAACACATTTAAACGAGGACGAGCTTCCGTACCAGAAAGTTTCGCACGGACACGCGCGTGTCTTTTCTGACGAGTAGCGTTTTTATCAAGCTTCGTAATCATTTACGTCACTCCTTTCGTTTACTTATGCGACATTACTTACCAGTTTTACCTTCTTTACGACGAACATATTCACCTTCGTAACGAATACCTTTACCTTTATAAGGCTCTGGTGGGCGAACATCACGGATATCAGCTGCAAGAGCGCCTACACGTTCTTTGCTAATACCTTTAACAATAATCTTTGTATTTGAAGGAACTTCAATTTCAAGTCCTTGTTCAGCTTCAAATTCAACAGGGTGAGAGTACCCAACATTAAGAACTAGCTTGCTACCTTGCTTTTGAGCACGGTAACCAACCCCGATAAGTTCTAATGATTTTTCGAATCCTTTAGAAACACCTTCAACCATGTTTGAAAGTACAGCACGAGTTGTACCATGGATAGTACGGTGCTCTTTTGAATCAGAAGGACGTGTTACTGTAACTACGTTCTCTTCTTGAGCGATTGTAAGATCCGCATGAAATGATCTAGATAATTCACCTTTAGGACCTTTTACAGTTACATCACTACCGTTGATTGTAACTGTAACGCCAGCAGGAATTTCAATAGGTTTTTTACCTACACGTGACATTTAGTGCACCTCCATTCTTGTAACAATGTATTACCAAACGTATGCTAATACTTCTCCGCCTACTTGTTTAGCGCGAGCTTCTTTATCAGTGAAAACTCCTTGAGAAGTTGAAACAATTGCGATACCTAATCCATTAAGAACGCGTGGTACTTCACCAGTTTTTGCGTATACACGTAAACCAGGTTTACTAATACGTTTTAATCCAGTAATTACACGCTCGTTGTTTCCACCGTATTTTAAGAAGATACGGATGATACCTTGTTTATTGTCTTCGATAAACTCAACGTCACGTACGAAGCCCTCTTTTTTCAAGATCTCAGCAATATCTCTTTTGATCTTAGAAGCAGGAACTTCTAATTTTTCGTGACGTACCATGTTCGCATTACGGATGCGAGTAAGCATATCTGCAATAGGATCTGTCATGACCATTTTATTTTACCTCCTTCCCAAACTCGGGTTTTACCAGCTAGCTTTTTTCACGCCAGGAATTTGTCCTTTATATGCAAGTTCGCGGAAACAAATACGGCAAAGTTTAAATTTACGGTATACAGAATGTGGACGTCCGCAACGTTCGCAACGTGTATATTCTTGTACTTTAAACTTAGGTCCGCGCTTTTGTTTTACGACCATAGACTTTTTAGCCACGTTATAGCCTCCCTTTTTTGATTACTTTTGGAACGGCATTCCGATTTGAGTAAGTAGTTCACGAGCTTCTTCATCTGTATTAGCAGTCGTTACAATAACGATGTCCATACCACGAACTTTGCTCACTTTATCGTAGTCAATCTCAGGGAAGATCAGCTGTTCTTTTACACCTAATGTGTAGTTTCCACGACCATCAAATGATTTTTTTGAAACGCCGCGGAAGTCACGTACACGTGGTAAAGAAACAGAAACTAGCTTATCAAGGAATTGATACATACGTTCTCCACGTAGTGTAACCTTCGCACCGATAGGCATACCTTCACGTAAACGGAAGCCTGCGATTGATTTTTTTGCTTTTGTTACTACAGGTTTTTGACCAGCGATTTGTTGTAATTCTTCAACAGCAACATCTAGTGCTTTTGAGTTAGCAACAGCATCACCCACACCCATATTAATAACAACCTTTTCGATCTTTGGTACTTGCATTACTGATTGATAGTTGAATTTACCCATTAAAGATGGAGTAATTTCGCTTTGGTATTTTTCTCTAAGGCGGCTCATTATTTAGTTACCTCCCTTCATTTATGACTTATTTATCTAAAGTTTCACCTGATATTTTAGCTACGCGTACTTTTTTGCCGTTTTCAATCTTGTATCCAACACGAGTTGGTTTACCTGATTTTGGATCAAGCGGCATAACATTAGAAACGTGAATAGCAGCTTCTAGACTAATAATTCCACCTTGTGGATTAGCTTGTGATGGCTTAGAATGCTTTTTCACGATGTTTACTCCCTCAACAAGCACACGATTTTTCTTTGGGTATGCTGCAAGGATTGTACCTTGTTTGCCTTTGTCCTTACCAGAGATAACTACGACTTTGTCACCTTTTTTAACATGCATTAGCTTCGCACCTCCTTGAAAGGCTTTTACGATATTTATCAATTATAGAACTTCTGGAGCAAGAGAAACGATCTTCATGAAATTGTTGTCACGTAATTCACGAGCAACTGGTCCAAAGATACGTGTTCCACGCGGGCTCTTATCGTCACGGATAATTACACAAGCATTCTCATCGAATTTAATGTAAGATCCATCAGGACGACGTACACCGCTTTTTGTACGTACGACAACTGCTCTAACTACATCACCTTTTTTAACAACGCCACCTGGTGTTGCTTGTTTAACTGTAACAACGATGATATCACCGATATTTGCAGTTTTACGACCAGAACCACCAAGAACTTTAATTGTTAAAACCTCACGAGCACCAGAGTTGTCTGCTACTTTTAAACGAGATTCTTGTTGAATCATGTACGGTACCTCCCTTCGGAATTAGCTTAATCCGAACATAGATTAAATAATAACTGCTTTTTCTACTACTTCTAATAAACGGAAGCGTTTTGTCGCTGAAAGTGGACGAGTTTCCATAATACGTACTACATCGCCAATTTTCGCTTCATTCAGCTCGTCATGAGCTTTGAATTTCTTCGAGTACTTTACGCGCTTACCGTATAAAGAATGCTTTTTATACGTTTCTACAAGGACTGTTACTGTTTTATCCATTTTGTCGGATACAACGCGGCCAGTGTAGACTTTACGTTGGTTGCGTTCGCTCATTCTGCAAACCTCCATTCAATTATCGATTATTGACACCGATCTCTCTTTCACGAACAACTGTTTTCATACGAGCGATCGATTTGCGCACTTCACGGATACGAGCTGTATTTTCAAGTTGTCCAGTAGCTAACTGGAAACGAAGATTAAATAGTTCTTCTTTAAGAGATTTTACTTTTTGTTCAATTTCGGCAGTGGTTAATTCTTTGATTTCATTAGCTTTCACTTGATTCACCACCAATTTCTTCTCGTTTTACAAACTTACATTTAACTGGAAGTTTGTGCATTGCAAGACGTAATGCTTCACGTGCAACTTCTTCAGATACACCAGAGATTTCGAACATTACTTTACCTGGTTTAACAACTGCAACCCATCCTTCAGGAGCCCCTTTACCAGAACCCATTCGGACTTCAAGTGGTTTAGCAGTGTAAGGTTTGCTTGGGAAAATTTTAATCCAAACTTTACCGCCACGTTTCATGTAACGTGTCATTGCAATACGTGCAGCTTCGATTTGACGGTTAGTAATCCAAGAAGCTTCAAGTGCTTGAAGGCCATATTCTCCGAAATGTACTTCAGTACCACCTTTAGCATTCCCTCTCATTTTACCGCGGTGTTCACGACGATATTTTACGCGTTTTGGCAATAACATATTATTTTCCTCCTTCCTCAGATTTCTTCTTAGTAGGAAGAACTTCTCCACGGTAGATCCAAACTTTTACGCCTAATTTACCGTAAGTAGTGTCTGCTTCTGCATGAGCATAATCAATGTCAGCACGAAGTGTGTGAAGAGGAACTGTTCCTTCACTGTAGTGTTCAGCACGAGCGATATCAGCACCGCCAAGACGACCAGAAACTTGCGTTTTGATTCCTTGAGCACCAGCGCGCATAGTACGTTGAATAGCTTGCTTTTGAGCACGACGGAATGAAACACGATTTTCTAATTGACGAGCGATGTTTTCTGCAACTAATTTTGCATCAAGATCTGCTCTTTTGATTTCAATGATGTTGATATGAACTCTTTTACCTGTTAATTGGTTTAATGCTTTACGAAGCGCTTCAACTTCAGTACCACCTTTACCAATAACCATACCTGGCTTAGCTGTGTGTACAGAAATGTTAATGCGGTTAGCAGCACGTTCAATTTCAACTTTTGATACAGAAGCATCGCTTAAACGTTTCGTGATATATTCACGAACTTTAAGGTCTTCATGTAAAAGTTCTGCATAGTCTTTATCAGCGTACCACTTGGACTCCCAATCTCGGATGATCCCAATACGCATACCGATTGGATTTACCTTTTGACCCACAGATTATCCCTCCTTCTTTTCTGATACAACGATTGTAATATGACTAGTACGTTTGTTAATCGCACTCGCACGACCTTGAGCGCGAGGACGGAAACGTTTTAAAGTTGGTCCTTCATTAACGTATGCTTCTGAAATAACTAGGTTGTTGATATCCATTTCGTAGTTATGTTCTGCGTTTGCGATAGCAGACTTAAGAACTTTTTCTACAACTGGAGATGCAGCTTTTGGAGTTAAACGAAGAATCGCAACTGCCTCACCTACTTGTTTCCCTCGGATTAAATCCGTAACTAAACGGACTTTACGAGCTGCAATACGAACTGTTTTAGCGACAGCTTTTGCTTGCATGAGATGCCCTCCTCTCATTAACGTCTTGTTTTCTTATCGTCACTTGCATGACCTTTATAAGTTCGTGTTGGCGCGAATTCGCCTAGTTTGTGACCTACCATATCTTCAGTTACATAAACCGGCACATGTTTACGACCATCATAAACTGCGATTGTGTGCCCGATGAATTGTGGGAAGATTGTTGAACGACGAGACCAAGTTTTTACAACTTGCTTCTTATCTGTTTCATTTAACTTTTCAATTTTAACGATTAAATGATCATCAACAAAAGGCCCCTTTTTTAAGCTACGACCCATGCGAGTACCTCCCTTCGTGATCGTTCTACGGTTCTTTGAATGAACCGTAGTTCAATCCCGTTATTTTTTACGACGACGTACGATAAATTTATCGGATTTGTTCTTTTTCTTACGTGTTTTGTATCCAAGAGTTGGTTTACCCCATGGAGACATTGGTGATTTACGTCCGATTGGTGAACGACCTTCACCACCACCGTGTGGGTGATCATTCGGGTTCATTACAGATCCACGAACTGTTGGGCGTTTACCTAACCAACGTGAACGACCTGCTTTACCGATGTGGATAAGTTCATGTTGTTCGTTACCTACTTGACCGATTGAAGCACGGCATGTAGCAAGAATCATACGAACCTCACCAGAGTTTAAACGTACAAGTACATAACGACCTTCTTTACCAAGTACTTGAGCAGATGTACCTGCTGAACGGACTAATTGTCCACCTTTTCCTGGTTTAAGTTCGATGTTATGGATTACTGTACCAACTGGGATGTTGATTAATGGAAGAGCGTTACCTACTTTAATATCAGCTTCAGGACCTGACATGATCTCCATACCTACTTCTAGGTTTTTAGGAGCTAGGATATAACGTTTTTCTCCATCTACATAGTTAATTAATGCAATGTTTGCAGAACGATTTGGATCGTACTCAATTGTAGCAACGCGTCCTGGTATACCATCTTTATTTCGTTTGAAATCGATGATACGGTATTGACGCTTGTGACCGCCACCTTGATGACGAACTGTTAACTTACCTTGGTTGTTACGGCCGCCTTTACTATGAAGGGGAGCAAGTAATGATTTTTCTGGTTTGTCTGTAGTAATCTCAGCAAAGTCAGAAGTTGTCATATTGCGTCGACCGTTAGAGGTAGGTTTATACTTTTTAATCGCCATTGTATTTCCCTCCTTCTCTTATGAATTAAGCTTCAAATAGCTCGATTTCTTTGCTATCAGCAGTTAGTTTAACAATAGCTTTACGGCGCTTGTTAGTGTAGCCTGCATGTTTACCCATGCGTTTGAATTTCCCTTTGTAGTTCATGATGTTTACTTTCTCAACTTGTACGCCAAAGATTTCTTGAACAGCATCTTTAACTTGAGTTTTGTTAGCTTTCACATCAACTTCAAAAGTGTACTTCTTCTCAGCCATTGCGTCTGAAGAAGCTTCAGTAATTACGGGGCGCTTAATGATATCGCGTGCGTCCATTATGCAAGCACCTCCTCTACTTTTTCGACAGCTGATTTAGTCAAGATCAATTTGTTGTGTGATACAACATCAAGAACATTAAGACCCTCAGCTTCCACTACAGTAACACCTGGGATGTTACGTGCAGAAAGAGCAACTTTCTCATCTACTCCATTAGTAACGACTAATGCTTTAGTATCAACAGAAAGGTTATTTAGAACTGCTACAAACTCTTTCGTTTTTGGAGCTTCGAAAGATAAGCTTTCAAGAACTAAGATGTTCTCTTCTAATGCTTTAGCAGATAATGCAGATTTAATCGCTAAACGACGTACCTTTTTCGGTAATTTGTAAGCGTAAGATCTTGGAGTTGGTCCGAATACAGTACCACCACCACGCCATTGTGGTGAACGGATAGAACCTTGACGTGCGCGTCCAGTTCCTTTTTGTTTCCAAGGTTTACGTCCGCCGCCTGCAACTTCAGAACGGTTTTTTACTTTGTGAGTTCCTTGACGTAGGGAAGCTCGTTGCATAATGATTGCTTCAAATAATACGTGATTATTAGGCTCAATACCAAATACAGAATCATTAAGTTCGATATCTCCAACTTGTGATCCAGTTTGGTTGAACAATGTAACTTTTGGCATTCTAATGCTCCTCCTTTCTTAAATATTACTTCGCTTTAACAGCGTTAGTTACTTTGATTAAGGCTTTTCTCGCACCTGGTACGTTACCTTTAACCAATAGTAAATTACGTTCAACATCAACTTTAACGATAGCTAAGTTTTGAACAGTGATTTTTTCTCCGCCCATGCGTCCTGGTAATAATTTACCTTTGAATACACGGTTTGGAGCAACAGGACCCATTGAACCTGGGCGACGGTGGTAACGAGAACCGTGTGCCATTGGTCCGCGAGATTGTCCGTGGCGCTTGATAGAACCTTGGAAACCTTTACCTTTTGAAATTCCTGTTACATCAACTAGTTCGCCTTCAGCGAAAATATCAACTTTGACTTCCTGACCGATCTCGTATTCACCAAGATTAGCTCCGCGGAATTCACGGATGAAGCGCTTAGGAGCAGTGTTTGCTTTTTCAACGTGCCCTTTTTCAGGTTTGTTTGAAAGCTTTTCACGCTTTGTTTCGAAACCGATTTGAATTGCTTCATAACCGTCTGTTTCAACCGTTTTCTTTTGTAGAACAACGTTTTCCGCAGCTTCGATAACTGTTACTGGAATAAGCTCACCGTTTTCAGCGAAAACTTGAGTCATACCGATTTTTCTTCCTAAGATTCCTTTGGTCATTAGTCACACCTCCTAGAGTAATTGTTCATTTTTTATATGAATTATAATTTAATTTCAATATCAACGCCTGATGGTAAATCTAAACGCATCAATGAATCAACTGTTTGCGGAGTTGGATTAACGATGTCGATTAGACGTTTATGCGTACGCATTTCGAATTGCTCACGAGAATCTTTGTATTTATGAACCGCACGAAGGATTGTATAAACAGATCTTTCAGTTGGCAATGGGATCGGACCAGATACAGCCGCACCAGAGCGTTTTGCAGTTTCAACAATTTTCTCAGCAGATTGATCAAGGATTCTATGATCATATGCTTTTAAACGGATACGAATTTTTTGTTTTGCCATTATTTTCCCTCCTTTTCGCCTATTTTAAAATAGACCTTCTCAATGGAAATTTCCCACTCACCCGCCATGGCAAAGCGGCCGGGTGTGTCAGCAACCTTCCATATCATCGCAGTCAAAGACCAACATTGTCTATTATACACAAAGCCCAAAGAATAAGCAAGAAAAACTTGCAACAAACTTTGTGTAACACACTTTTACTATTATACATAGATATAGTCCTCTTATCAAGTGTTAGTTCACAACAACTTTAAAACCAGTTTCTTCTATTAATAAATAAAACTTTTTATGTAAAGTTATTTATATAGATATAAAGGAAAATAAGACACATATAAGAAAAGTGGAACTAGAAGGGGATGTTACTCTTTACCTTTATCTATTGAACAGAGTATAGAGTATAAATCGACGAGCTGGGCTACATACAATACAGCCGCACTTCATTTTAACTCATAGCTTCTAAGTACTTATACTAGTTTCCTATACAATAAAAAAGGCCAGACAGCGTCCTGTCTGGCCCTTTCAGAAGGCGTCCCTTCCTATTTTACAAACCATTGTTATAATTACTCAGTGATTGTAGCAACTACGCCAGCGCCTACAGTACGTCCACCCTCACGGATAGAGAATTTAGTACCCTCTTCGATAGCGATTGGAGCGATCAATTCAACAGTCATTTCGATGTTGTCACCAGGCATAACCATTTCTACGCCTTCAGGTAAGTTACAGATACCAGTTACGTCAGTTGTACGGAAGTAGAACTGAGGACGGTAGTTAGAGAAGAATGGAGTGTGACGTCCACCTTCTTCTTTTGAAAGAACATAAACTTCAGCTTTAAATTTAGTGTGTGGAGTGATTGAACCTGGTTTAGCAAGTACTTGTCCACGTTGGATATCTTCACGAGCTACACCACGAAGAAGTGCACCGATGTTATCACCAGCTTCAGCATAGTCAAGAAGTTTACGGAACATTTCAACACCTGTTACAGTAGTTGATTTTGGCTCTTCAGAAAGACCGATGATTTCGATTACGTCACCGACTTTGATTTGTCCACGCTCAACACGTCCTGTAGCAACTGTTCCACGTCCAGTGATTGAGAATACGTCCTCAACTGGCATCATGAAGTCTTTATCAGTATCACGAGTTGGTGTTGGGATGTACTCATCAACAGCGTTCATTAATTCGTGAATTTTTTCTTCCCAAGCAGCGTCTCCTTCAAGAGCTTTAAGAGCAGAACCTTTGATAACTGGGATATCATCACCAGGGAAATCGTATTCAGAAAGAAGATCACGGATCTCCATTTCTACTAATTCAAGAAGTTCTTCATCGTCTACCATGTCACATTTGTTCATGAATACAACAAGGTAAGGTACACCTACTTGACGAGAAAGAAGGATGTGCTCACGAGTTTGTGGCATTGGGCCATCAGCAGCAGATACTACTAAGATACCGCCGTCCATTTGAGCAGCACCAGTAATCATGTTTTTAACATAGTCAGCGTGTCCTGGGCAGTCAACGTGTGCGTAGTGACGGTTAGCAGTTTCGTACTCAACGTGTGCAGTAGAGATTGTGATACCACGTTCTCTTTCTTCTGGAGCACCATCGATTTGGTCATAAGCGCGTGCTTCTGCACCACCTGATTTTGCAAGTACAGTTGTGATAGCAGCTGTTAAAGTAGTTTTACCATGGTCAACGTGACCAATTGTTCCAACGTTAACGTGTGGTTTTGAACGATCAAATTTTTCTTTAGCCATTAGGGAATTCCTCCTTAAATTTACGAATAATATTAAGTATATAGTTCTGTGACAGAAGAAAAATTCTTCCATCACAGCTTACATAAGTAGTTATACTTTAATAAAGTATGAAAATCAATTATTCACCTTTATTTTTTTTGATAATTTCTTCAGAAATGCTCTTTGGTACTTCTTCATAGTGATCGAAGTGCATAGAGAATGTTCCGCGTCCTTGTGTATTAGAACGTAGAGATGTTGCATATCCGAACATTTCAGATAGTGGAACCATTGCTTTAACAACTTGCGTGTTACCGCGAGCTTCCATACCTTCTACACGGCCACGACGTGATGTAACATCACCCATGATATCTCCCATGTATTCTTCCGGAATAACAACTTCTACTTTCATAATTGGTTCAAGGATAACCGGTTGACATTTAGATACTGCATTTTTAAGTGCCATAGATGCGGCAATTTTAAACGCCATTTCATTGGAGTCAACATCATGGTATGATCCGTCGAAAAGTTTTGCTTTAATATCGATAAGAGGGTATCCAGCAAGTACACCGCGATCAAGAGAGTCTTCTAGACCAGCTTGAACTGCAGGGATGTATTCACGTGGTACAACACCACCGACGATAGCATTTTCAAATTCGAAGCCTTTTCCTTCTTCGTTTGGAGAGAACTCGATCCACACGTGACCAAATTGTCCACGACCACCAGATTGACGTACGAATTTACCTTCAACTTGTGCTGATGCACGGAATGTTTCACGGTAAGCTACTTGAGGAGCACCTACGTTCGCTTCTACCTTAAATTCACGACGCATACGGTCAACAAGGATATCTAAGTGAAGTTCACCCATACCAGCGATAATTGTTTGACCTGTTTCTTGGTCAGTATGCGCACGGAATGTTGGATCTTCATCTTGTAGTTTTTGTAAAGCTTGAGACATTTTGTCTTGGTCAGCTTTTGATTTTGGTTCAACAGAAAGCGAGATAACTGGCTCTGGGAAGACCATAGACTCAAGAATAACTTGGTTTTTGTCATCACATAGAGTGTCACCTGTTGTAGTATCTTTCAAACCTACTGCAGCTGCGATATCTCCTGCGTATACTTCAGAGATTTCTTCACGGCTGTTTGCATGCATTTGAAGGATACGTCCAACACGCTCACGTTTACCTTTTGTAGAGTTGATTACGTAAGAACCAGATTGCAATGTACCAGAGTATACACGGAAGAATGTAAGTTTCCCTACATATGGATCCGTCATTACTTTAAATGCAAGTGCTGAGAATGGCTCTTCATCGCTTGAATGACGCTCAACTTCTTCTTCGCTATCAGGAAGAGTACCTTTAATAGAAGGTACATCAGTTGGAGCTGGAAGATAGTCGATAACGGCATCTAGCATTGGTTGTACACCTTTATGCTTGAAAGCAGTACCACAGATTACTGGATAGAATTCAACAGCGATTGTCGCTTTACGGATTGCCGCTTTAAGCTCTTCAACTGTAATTTCTTCTCCACCTAGGTATTTTTCCATTAACTCTTCATCAACTTCAGCAACACCTTCGATTAATTTCTCGCGGTATTCTTGAGCTAATTCAAGATGTTCTGCAGGAATTTCACCTTCTGTGATATCAGTACCTTGATCATTGCCGTAGAAAGTTGCTTTCATTTCTACTAAGTCAATGATTGCTGAGAAGTTATCTTCAGCACCAATTGGTAATTGGATTGGGTGAGCGTTCGCTTGAAGGCGATCGTGTAGAGTTCCTACAGAATATAAGAAGTCTGCACCCATTTTATCCATTTTGTTTACGAATACAATACGTGGTACTCCGTAAGTTGTTGCTTGACGCCAAACTGTTTCAGTTTGAGGCTCAACACCTGATTGCGCATCAAGAACAGCTACAGCTCCATCAAGAACACGTAGAGAACGCTCAACTTCAACAGTGAAGTCAACGTGACCTGGAGTATCGATAATGTTGATACGGTTACCGTTCCATTGTGCAGTTGTTGCAGCAGATGTAATTGTAATTCCGCGTTCTTGCTCTTGTTCCATCCAGTCCATTTGTGAAGCACCTTCGTGCGTTTCACCAATTTTATGGATTTTACCAGTGTAATAAAGAATACGTTCTGTAGTTGTCGTTTTACCAGCATCAATGTGAGCCATGATCCCGATATTACGAGTATTTGCTAAGGAGAACTCTCTTGCCATTTGTCTTTCTCCTTCCTTCTATGAATTTAATTTTATAGTATTTAATCTTACCAACGGTAGTGAGCGAATGCTTTGTTCGCTTCTGCCATTTTGTGTGTATCTTCACGTTTCTTAACTGATGCACCAGTGTTGTTAGCTGCATCCATGATTTCAGAAGCTAAACGCTCTTCCATCGTTTTTTCTCCACGAAGACGAGAGTAGTTTACTAACCAACGAAGACCTAGAGTTGAACGGCGGTCTGGACGCACCTCAACTGGTACTTGGTAGTTAGCACCACCTACACGGCGTGCTCTAACTTCTAATACAGGCATGATGTTTTTAAGTGCTTGTTCAAACACTTCGATTGGTTCATTGCCAGTACGTTCTTTAATAAGATCGAATGCAGAGTAAAGAATTTTTTGTGATTTACCTCTTTGTCCATCAACCATCATTTTGTTGATTAAACGAGTCACAAGTTTTGAATTATAAATTGGATCTGGTAATACATCTCTTTTTGAAACAGGTCCTTTACGAGGCATTAATTTTTCCTCCTTTCAAAGAAAATCATATTTTAAGTTTTAGATTATTTTTTTGCAGCTTTTGGACGCTTCGTACCGTATTTAGAACGGCCTTGCATACGATTGTTAACACCAGCAGTGTCAAGCGCACCACGAACGATGTGATAACGTACCCCTGGTAAATCTTTTACACGACCACCGCGGATAAGTACCACGCTGTGTTCTTGTAAGTTGTGACCGATACCTGGGATATAAGCTGTTACCTCGATACCGTTTGTTAAACGTACACGCGCATATTTACGTAACGCAGAGTTTGGTTTTTTCGGTGTCATTGTACCAACACGCGTACAAACACCACGTTTTTGCGGAGATGATACGTTAGTTTGTGCTTTCTTGAAGCTGTTGTAGCCTTTGTTTAGCGCTGGTGATTTTGAATTAATTTCTTTTGATTCGCGACCTTTGCGCACTAATTGGTTAATAGTAGGCATTCTATTTTTCCTCCCTTCACTTTTTCATTCCTAGTACCACACATCCAGGTGGTTCATAAATGGGTAAAAACAAAGTCCTTGCAATTGTTATGCAAAAACGAGTTTACTTTTTTAGGGCAACAGTTGCTGCTCCGACATCTATACTGCATGCTTTTCCAAGCATTTTCATCGAATCAACATATGTGATCGGAACATTCAACTCAGTAGCAGTTTCAACAACGCGCGCTGTCAAGTAAATATCCGCATCTCGAGCAATGATAATCTCTTGAATCAAATTGTGTTTCAGAGCTCTCACTGTTTGTTTCGTTCCTATAACCACAGACTTTGCCTGCATTACTTTTTCATAAGACATGGTCTATATCCTCCAGAGTTACAAGGTAACGTAGGAGCACCTTTGCTATATTATCACCTTTTAACAATTGGTGTCAACTTCTTTTGAAAAGTTTTTTAGCAAATGTTTTCCTTATTTTAAAGACTATGCTATATGACTCTTCATTTTCGACCTATTTAAACTATAATTCCATGAAATACTCACGTTTGACATAACCTTTAAAAAGCTGACTCAATAAAGTCTGCTAAGTCATTCTACTTTATTTTAAAGTGAATGATCTTGCCTTCCTTTATTGAGCCAACCTCAATGGTTATTAGTCTACTGTAACTGTTTCTTCATCCTCAGCAACTACAGGCTGTGCTTTGCGGTAACGAAGCATACCTGTACCCGCAGGGATTAACTTACCAATAATAACATTTTCCTTCAAGCCTAATAATTCATCGCGTTTTCCTTTAATTGCAGCGTCTGTTAAGACTCTTGTTGTTTCTTGGAACGATGCTGCAGACAAGAAAGAATCTGTTTCAAGAGATGCCTTTGTAATACCTAACAGAACTGGACGTCCCGTTGCTGGTAATTTACCGTTCATTAACGCTTCTGTATTGGCAAGCGTAAATTGATGTACATCTAGTAATGTTCCTGGAAGAACTTCTGTTTCACCCGCATCTAAGACACGAACTTTGCGAAGCATCTGTCTAACCATTACTTCGATATGTTTGTCACCAATTTCTACCCCTTGCATACGATATACTTTTTGTACTTCATGCAATAGATATTCTTGAACAGTTAACACATCTGTGACTTTCAACAATTCTTTTGGATCGATGGAACCTTCTGTTAACTCTTCGCCTCGACGTACATGTGAATCGACTTTCACTCTTAGACGTGCTGTATATGGTGCCGTATACGTACGAGACTCGACAGCCCCTTGAATCACAATTTCCTGTTGTTTATCACGAATCTCATTGATTGAAACAACTGTACCTTCAATCTCAGAGATAATCGCTTGACCTTTTGGATTTCTCGCTTCAAAAATCTCCTGAATACGAGGTAAACCTTGAGTAATATCGTCTCCGGCAACCCCACCTGTATGGAATGTACGCATCGTTAACTGAGTACCTGGTTCACCAATTGATTGTGCGGCAATTGTACCAACTGCCTCTCCGACTTCAACTGCTTGACCCGTTGCTAAGTTACGACCATAACATTTTTTACATACACCATGGCTTGTGTTACACGTAAAGGCAGAACGAATCCATACTGTTTCAATACCTAGAGATTCAATATAGTTTGCAAGATCTTCTGTGATTAAACCATTCTCTGGAACAATAACTTCATCCGTTTCTGGGTGTTTAATCGCTTTTCTTGCATAACGTCCAACTAAACGCTCTTCAAGTGCTTCAATAATTTCTGTACCTTCTCTTAAAGCAGAAATTTTCAAGCCGCGATCTGTACCACAATCGTCATCACGAATGATAACATCTTGCGCTACATCTACTAAACGACGAGTTAAGTAACCAGAATCGGCAGTTTTTAGTGCTGTATCGGCAAGACCTTTACGCGCACCGTGAGTAGAGATGAAGTATTCTAATACCGTTAAACCTTCACGGAAACTTGACTTAATCGGTAACTCAATAATTCGACCAGCCGGGTTGGCCATCAATCCACGCATACCCGCAAGCTGCGTAAAGTTAGAGGCGTTACCACGGGCACCGGAATCACTCATCATAAAGATTGGGTTACGACGGTCTAAGGAATCCATCAGTTTAGATTGGATTGTATCTTTTGCCGCACTCCAAATCGCAATAACGCGGTCATAACGCTCATCTTCTGTGATTAAACCACGTCTGAATTGTTTTAATACGTTATCCACTTTTTGTTGTGCTTCATCAATAATTCCTTGCTTTTCACCTAATACAACGATATCTGCTACACCAACCGTAATACCGGCTTTTGTAGAATATTTGAATCCAAGATCTTTCATGCGATCAAGCATTTTGGATGTTTCTGTAATTTTGAAACGTTTAAATACTTCCGCAATGATATTTCCAAGATATTTTTTCTTAAATGGATCAATCACTGGCTGTGCTTTAATCAATTCTAGAATATTAGCGCCTTTGTCCACAAAATATTTTTCCGGTGTTTTCGTTTCTAAGTTATAACGAGTTGGCTCGTTAATGTATGGGAACGAATTCGGTAAAATTTCATTAAATACTAATTTCCCAACTGTTGTTAATAACAGCTGATTATTTTGCTCTTCTGTAAACGTTTGGTTGTTTAAAGAAGAAGCTTGCACTGCACAACGAGAATGCAGGTGGACATAACCATTTTGGTAAGCAAGTAATGCCTCATTTGTATCTTTAAAGACCATTCCCTCGCCCATTGCACCTTCTCGTTCTAATGTTAGGTAGTAGTTCCCTAATACCATATCCTGAGATGGCGTTACGACTGGTTTTCCGTCTTTTGGATTCAAGATGTTTTGAGCAGCTAACATTAGCATGCGTGCTTCTGCTTGCGCTTCTGAAGACAATGGTACGTGAACGGCCATTTGGTCACCATCGAAATCGGCGTTGTATGCTGTACATACAAGTGGATGCAGGCGAATCGCACGACCTTCTACTAGCGTTGGTTCAAACGCTTGAATACCAAGTCTGTGCAGCGTTGGGGCACGGTTCAGCAATACAGGATGTTCTCTGATTACTTCTTCTAATACGTCCCAAATTTCAGGAGAGAAACGTTCAATCTTACGTTTAGCTGATTTAATATTATGTGCTAAACCTTTTTGAACAAGCTCCTTCATAACGAATGGCTTGAATAATTCAATCGCCATTTCTTTTGGTAAACCACATTGATACATTTTCAAGTTAGGCCCTACAACGATAACTGAACGACCAGAGTAGTCCACACGTTTACCAAGAAGGTTTTGACGGAATCGTCCTTGTTTACCTTTTAACATGTGAGATAATGATTTCAATGGACGATTACCTGGTCCTGTTACTGGACGACCACGACGGCCATTATCAATCAATGCATCAACAGCTTCCTGCAGCATACGTTTTTCGTTTTGAACGATAATGCTTGGTGCTCCAAGATCTAATAATCGTTTCAAACGATTATTTCGGTTAATTACACGACGATATAAATCATTTAAATCAGATGTCGCGAAACGACCACCATCTAGTTGAACCATTGGGCGAAGCTCTGGCGGAATAACCGGCAGAACATCTAAAATCATCCATGAAGGTTCATTACCAGAATTACGGAACGCTTCTAACACTTCTAATCGTTTAATCGCACGAGTTCTACGTTGCCCTTGAGCCGTTTTTAACTCTTCCTTCAACGCTTCTACTTCTTTTTCCGTATCAATATCTTGAAGAAGCTTCTTAATAGCTTCAGCACCCATAGCAGCTTGGAATTTCTTCCCGTATTTCTCGCGGTATGCACGATACTCTTTTTCAGAAAGCAGTTGTTTCTTTTCTAAAGTTGTATCGCCTGTTTCTGTTACAACATAAGAAGCAAAGTAAATAACTTCTTCTAGTGCACGAGGAGACATATCTAATACAAGTCCCATACGGCTTGGAATACCTTTAAAGTACCAAATATGTGATACAGGAGCAGCTAGTTCAATATGACCCATACGTTCACGACGAACTTTTGATCGAGTCACTTCTACGCCACAACGATCACAGACTACACCTTTATAACGAACACGTTTGTATTTACCACAGTGACATTCCCAGTCTTTCTGTGGACCAAAGATTCTTTCGCAGAATAAACCATCTTTTTCTGGCTTTAATGTACGATAGTTAATTGTTTCAGGTTTTTTCACTTCTCCATGTGACCAAGAACGAATCTTGTCTGGTGAAGAAAGACCAATCTTCATATACTCAAAATTATTAACGTCTAGCAAGGGGCCTACCTCCCTTTTAATCTCCAGGTTTTACCCTTATTGCTTATCTACATAAACAATCATAACGCAAGATTTCTCTCACGATCATCAACCATTATATGAATGAGGCTTTAACAGGCAGCACGATATGGCTACCTGTTAAAGTCATTATCTGTTCATTAATCTGTAGTAACTGAGCTAGATTGTGCTCCTACTTCAGAAGCAACCATCTCTTTTGTATCAGATTCCATGTTTAATACGTCTGACTGATTAGCGTCATCCTCATCCTCTAAATCTCGCATCTCAATTTCTCGATCTTCAGAGTTCATGATTTTAACATCTAATCCTAAGCTTTGAAGTTCCTTAATCAATACTTTGAACGATTCAGGTACACCTGGTTCTGGAACATTCTCGCCTTTAACAATTGCTTCGTATGTTTTCACACGACCAACAACATCATCCGATTTAACAGTAAGAATTTCTTGAAGTGTATACGCGGCACCATATGCTTCAAGTGCCCAAACCTCCATCTCACCGAAACGCTGTCCACCGAATTGTGCTTTACCACCAAGCGGTTGCTGCGTAACAAGAGAGTATGGTCCAGTTGAACGAGCATGAAGCTTATCGTCAACCATGTGCGCAAGTTTAATCATATACATGACACCTACGGATACACGATTGTCAAATGGTTCTCCTGAACGTCCGTCATATAATACGGTTTTCGCATCACGAGCCATACCAGCTTCTTCAATTGTTTCCCAAACATCATCTTCAGTTGCTCCATCGAATACAGGAGAAGCAACGTGAATATTAAGAGCACGAGCGGCCATACCTAAGTGTAGCTCAAGTACTTGACCAATGTTCATACGTGAAGGTACGCCCAGTGGATTTAACATGATGTCAACTGGTGTGCCATCCGGTAAATACGGCATATCTTCTTCAGGAAGGATTCGGGAGATAACCCCTTTATTACCATGGCGACCGGCCATTTTATCCCCTTCATGAATTTTACGTTTTTGTACGATATACACACGCGCTAGTTGGTTTACACCCGGTGGAAGTTCGTCACCATCTTCTCTGTTAAATACTTTAACATCCAAGACGATTCCGCCGCCGCCGTGAGGCACACGAAGAGATGTATCTCGAACTTCACGAGCTTTTTCACCAAAAATTGCATGAAGTAAGCGTTCTTCTGCTGTTAGTTCTGTAACCCCTTTAGGTGTTACTTTCCCTACTAGTAGATCTCCGTCTTTTACTTCTGCACCAACACGGATAATTCCACGCTCATCAAGGTTACGAAGGGCATCTTCCCCAACGTTCGGAATATCACGTGTAATTTCTTCCGGTCCTAATTTTGTATCACGAGACTCTGATTCATACTCTTCAATATGAATCGATGTATACACATCATCTTTTACTAAACGTTCACTCATGATGATGGCATCCTCATAGTTATATCCATCCCATGTCATGAAGGCAACAAGTACGTTGCGTCCAAGCGCTAACTCACCTTTTTCCATTGAAGGACCATCGGCAAGGATTTCACCTTTTACAACTTTGTCTCCTATGCTAACAATTGGGCGTTGGTTATAGCACGTTCCTTGGTTAGAACGAATAAATTTCAATAAACGGTATTTATCAAGGTTCCCCTTCACTTCTTGACCGTCTACTTCTGATACACGTCGAACCCAAATTTCGCGAGCTTCTACGTGTTCAACGATACCAGGGTGTTTACAAATAACAGCTGCACCAGAGTCTTTAGCTGATACGTACTCCATACCTGTACCTACTCGCGGCGCTTCAGGCTGCATTAATGGAACAGCTTGACGTTGCATGTTCGCTCCCATTAAAGCACGGTTGGAGTCATCGTTTTCTAAGAACGGAATACATGCTGTCGCAGCTGATACAACTTGCTTAGGAGATACGTCCATGTAATCGACACGATCGCGCGGAACTACAGTGTTTTCACCACGGAAACGAGCTACAATGCCTTCATCAAGGAATGACCCATCATCAGATAGACGTACATTCGCTTGAGCGACTACATAGTTATCTTCTTCATCTGCTGTTAAGTAATCAATTTGATTTGTGATTTTCCCTGTTTCTGGATCCACTCGGCGATATGGCGTTTCAATGAAACCATATGGATTCACTTTCGCATAACTAGACAATGAGTTAATCAACCCAATGTTTGGACCCTCAGGCGTTTCAATTGGACACATACGACCATAGTGAGAGTAGTGAACGTCACGCACTTCAAAACCAGCGCGTTCACGCGTCAAACCACCAGGTCCTAGTGCAGAAAGACGACGTTTGTGTGTCAATTCAGCAAGCGGATTCGTTTGGTCCATGAATTGAGAAAGCTGAGAACTACCAAAGAATTCTTTAATTGACGCAATAACTGGACGAATATTAATTAGCTGCTGTGGTGTAATCGTGTTTGTATCTTGGATAGACATTCTCTCACGAACAACACGCTCCATACGAGATAATCCAATTCTAAATTGGTTCTGTAGAAGTTCACCAACAGAGCGTAAACGACGATTTCCTAAGTGGTCAATATCATCTGTAATCCCTACACCATGTAATAAGTTAAAGAAATAACTAATAGAAGAAAGAATATCAGCAGGTGTAATATGCTTCACTTCTTCCGTTACATAAGCATTACCAATTACATTAATAACTTTTTCACCATCAGGATCATTTGGTGCGTATATTTTAATTGGTTGAAGCAATGTTTCATCTTCTACTACGCCACCAGTTGGGTGATATGTTTTAAAACCAATGCCATTTTCAAGATGAGGCAAGATTTTATCTAAAATACGTCGATCTAACATCGTGCCTTTTTCAACGATAATTTCTCCTGTTTCCGGATCAATTAACGTTTCGGCAATACGTTGTCCGAATAGACGATTTTTAATGTGTAGCTTTTTGTTTATTTTATAACGACCTACGTTCGCTAAATCATATCGTTTTGGGTCAAAGAAGCGAGAAATCAACAGACTTTTAGCATTTTCGACTGTCGGTGGTTCACCTGGACGAAGACGCTCATAAATCTCAAGCAAAGCTTTTTCTACACTTTCTGTATTGTCTTTTTCAAGCGTGTTGCGTAAATATTCATTGTCACCGATTAAATCAATAATTTCTTGATCAGTACCAAAGCCTAGCGCACGCATCAATACCGTAACTGGTAATTTTCGCGTACGATCGATTCTTACATACACAACATCTTTTGCATCTGTTTCATATTCAAGCCATGCACCACGGTTTGGAATAACCGTTGCTGTAAAGCCGCGCTTCCCGTTTTTATCCATTTTCCCACTGTAATACACACTTGGAGAGCGTACTAACTGAGAAACGATAACACGTTCAGCACCATTAATAATGAATGTTCCTGTTTCTGTCATCAATGGGAAGTCACCCATGAAAACATCTTGGTCTTTTACTTCACCTGTATCTTTATTAACAAGGCGTACCTTTACACGAAGAGGTGCTGAATACGTAACATCACGCTCTTTTGATTCTTCTACTGGATACTTAGGTTCAGCCAAGCTGTAATCAATAAATTCAAGTGATAAGTTACCTGTAAAGTCCTCGATTGGAGAAATATCTTGAAACATTTCTCGAAGTCCTTCATCTAGAAACCATTGGTAAGAAGCTGTTTGAATCTCAATAAGATTTGGAAGCTCTAAAACTTCGCTGATTCTTGCATAACTTCTACGTTGGCGGTGTCGTCCATACTGAACTAGTTGACCTGTCAACTGATTCACCCCTTAAATCAAGCGTTATAAGGTTCAATTTGCCACAGAAAGTTGTTACTTTCCATAGACAAAAAGAAAATGGTTTTTGCTTTAAAAACCACTATTTCTCATAAAACGAACTATTATTTATATATTTTTTCCATTTCATACAATTATTATACACGATTGGTATAAAAATTGCATAGTAACGGAATTATATATATGCATTGTATAATACTAACATAGTGAAATTTGAGAGTCAATTTTTTTTAGAAACTAAGATGTAATAACCTTTCTTCTTTTCAACTACTTCTACATTTCCAAATAATTGTTCCAGCTTCTCCATAGCAGATGGCGCCCCTTGTTTCTTTTGAATAACCACCCACAGACACCCACCTTCATTGAGTCGATTGAAGCTTTGCTCAAAAATTTCATGTACAACTGTCTTGCCAGCTCGAATGGGCGGATTCGTCAAAACAGCAGCAATTTGAGTGGAAGTAACTTGTTGAAAGCGATCACTTTCGTGAATTTCTACATTATGAACCCCATTCGACGAAGCATTTTCTTTCGCTAATTCCACAGCGCGACTATTTATATCAATCATTTCAATCGTTCTCTCCGGATAGGATGCTGCAATTGAAAGGCCGATTGGGCCATAGCCACATCCAACATCAAGGATTTTACCTTCAACATCTTCCTCTAGATGAAAACTTTCAATTAATAGCCGCGACCCAAAGTCGATATCACTTTTCGAAAAAACACCGTTATCACTTTTAAAGCGAAAAGAACGCCCTCTTAATGTATAATCCCAGAACTTCGGATTACTTTCAACACCCGGTTTATTTGAATAATAATGCTCTGTCAGAGTCGTCTCCTCCTATCAGAAAAGGAATGTTTGAAGATTATAAAAGAGAAGATTAGTTGAAGGTGATAGACTTGCTACTCTTTACCATAAAGATAATTATTCGTTTGTGGTAAAAGAGAAAAAAGCCCGCCAAATTAGCGAGCTTTTTTGTTTATGCAAGATTACTTAACTTCAACGTTAGCTCCAACTTCTTCAAGTTTAGCTTTGATTTCTTCAGCTTCTTCTTTAGATACGCCTTCTTTAAGTGCTTTTGGAGCGTTATCAACAACTTCTTTCGCTTCTTTAAGGCCAAGACCTGTAAGTTCACGAACAACTTTGATAACTTTGATTTTTTGGTCTCCAGCAGAAGCAAGAACCACATCAAACTCAGTTTGTTCTTCAACAGCAGCACCAGCAGCGCCACCAACTACAGCTACAGGAGCAGCAGCAGTTACACCAAATTCTTCTTCGATAGCTTTTACAAGGTCATTTAATTCTAAAACAGTCATGTTTTTAACCGCTTCAATGATTTGATCTTTAGTCATTGTATATTTCCTCCTAAGATATGTTTTATTGTTTACTAGTTAAGGCCAAAGATTAACTTACGCGCCTTGTTCTTCTTTTTGATCGGCAACTGCTTTTGCAGCAAGAGCAAGATTGCGGATAGGTGCTTGTAGCACAGAAAGAAGCATTGAAAGCAAGCCTTCGCGTGATGGTAGTTCTGCAAGTGCTTTAATTTCTTCAGCAGTTGCAACGTTCCCTTCAATAACACCCGCTTTAATTTCTAGTGCTTCATGTTTTTTAGCAAAATCGTTAAGGATTTTAGCTGGTGCAACAACATCTTCAGTAGAGAATGCAATTGCATTTGGACCTGTTAGAGATTCGTTTAAACCAGCGATTTCAGCAACTTCAGCAGCACGACGAGTTAAAGAGTTTTTGTATACTTTAAAATCGATACCAGCTTCACGAAGTTGTTTACGTAGTTCTGTTACTTCAGCAACTGTTAAACCACGGTAATCAACAACAACAGCTGTTTGGCTCGCTTTGAATTTATCAGCAATCTCAACAACGATTTGTTTCTTTTGTTCAATAATTGCGCTCATCCTTACACCTCCTATGAGATTTGCTTGAAAACATTTATACCGTTCATAGAAAAAGCCTTCATTTCTTTGCAGACATGAAGGCAGTAATTTCAAAAATCATAGTCAGTGACTAGTTTTATCTAATTACCTCGGTAGGGCATTAAGCTTGAGATCAAGCACCTACTGTCTACGGTACAAAAGTTATTCATTTATTCACAACAAGATACATTATAACATCAAATATCTTGTAATGTCAATTAATTATTTTGCATTAAATGTAGAAGCATCAACTTTTACACCAGGGCCCATTGTAGTTGTTACAGAAATGTTTTTCATGTAAGTTCCTTTAGCAGCCGCAGGTTTTACTTTTAATAAAGTGTCGTAAATAGTTGTGAAGTTTTCTACTAGTTTAGCATCTTCGAAAGAAACTTTACCGATTGGAGCATGAATATTTCCTGCTTTATCAACACGGTACTCTACTTTACCAGCTTTGATTTCGTTAACAGCTTTCGTTACGTCAAATGTAACTGTACCTGTTTTTGGGTTTGGCATTAAACCTTTTGGTCCTAATACGCGACCAAGTTTACCAACTTCACCCATCATATCTGGAGTTGCAACGATTACGTCGAAGTCAAACCATCCTTGTTGGATTTTGTTGATGTAGTCAGCATCACCTACGAAATCAGCACCAGCAGCTTCAGCTTCTTTTGCTTTTTCACCTTTAGCGAATACTAATACACGTTGAGTTTTACCAGTTCCGTTTGGAAGCACAACTGCTCCACGGATTTGTTGGTCAGCTTTCTTAGGGTCTACACCTAGACGGAAAGCAACTTCAACTGTAGCATCGAATTTAGAAAAGTTTGCTTTTTTTGCTAATTCAACAGCTTCAACCACTGAATAAGCTTTTGTGCGGTCGATTAATTGTGCCGCTTCAAGATATTTTTTACCTTTTTTAGCCATGATATATAATCCTCCTATATTGTGGTTTTAACGGAATGACCTCCCACTAATAAAGGTTGCGAGTAAATCGCAACCCCGTAGAAAACCGATAACCTTTACATGGATTAGTCTTCGATGACAATACCCATGCTGCGTGCTGTACCTTCAACCATACGCATTGCAGACTCAACGTTTGCAGCGTTTAGATCAGGCATTTTTGTTTCAGCAATCTCGCGTACTTTATCACGCTTGACTGTAGCAACTTTATTACGGTTAGGCTCTCCAGAACCAGACTCGATACCAGCTGCTTTCTTAAGCAATACTGCAGCGGGTGGAGTTTTCGTAATGAATGTAAATGAACGGTCTTCAAACACCGTAATTTCAACAGGAATAATTAGACCAGCTTGATCTGCTGTACGAGCGTTAAACTCCTTACAGAATCCCATGATGTTAACACCAGCTTGACCTAGTGCAGGACCAACTGGCGGTGCCGGATTCGCTTTACCAGCAGGAATTTGCAATTTAACCATTTTAATTACTTTTTTAGCCACGAGACACACCTCCTTATAAGTCCGTGATGTGGTAATAGGGAATCTATAGAAACCCTCCCACTCATCTGAAATTCTTTATTAGCATAATAATAAAGAATGTTTGTAACATATAGGTCTCGAAATTGAAACATACTGACCTTTGAAATTTTACCACTTTCAAAATACTATTTCAAGTTTTTTTCCGTTTATAATTTTTCCACTTGATCAAAATCTAGTTCAACCGGAGTATCTCGACCAAACATATTTACAAGCACGCGAACTTTGCTCTTATCTGTATCTAGTTCTTCGATAGTTCCTCCAAAGTTTGCAAACGGTCCTTCCTTCACTGTTACAGAATCACCTACTTCAAAGTCCACTTCCACTCTGCCTTCTTCAACACCCATGCGTTTTAACACAACTTCAATCTCTTCTGGAAGAAGAGGCGTTGGCTTTGATCCTGCTCCAGAAGAACCGACGAAACCTGTGACACCCGGCGTATTTCTGACTACATACCAAGAATCATCTGTCATGATGATTTCTACTAGTACATATCCAGGGAATACCTTCTTCTTCAACACTTTCTTTTTACCATCTTTAATTTCTGTTTCTTCTTCTTCAGGCACAATCACTCGGAAAATCTTATCTTGCATCCCCATGGATTCTACACGCTTCTCAAGGTTCGCTTTTACTTTATTCTCATATCCCGAATAGGTGTGAACTACATACCAATTCTTTTCCATTCAGTAGGACTATAACGTCCTTCCCTCCCTGCACTCACTATATTTTGAGCCTATGAAACAATATCATTAATAAAATAAGCAAAAATCAACAATTTCATCTCATGTAGACTTACAAGCGTAAGCCAAGGCCATTCTTTCTCTAAATAAAGACAAATTAAAAAACCCGTAACCGGGCTTTTCTCTCATACTTACTTATTCTATCACTATTATACCTTATTTTCGAACCTCTTATTCAACAACTAAACGAATTAATTCAGAAATTCCTAAGTCCACAACAACAAAGAATAATGACATAATAATAACAGTCGCTAAAACAACAATTGTATATTTCGTTAATTCTTTCCGCTTTGGCCAGCTCACTTTTCGCATTTCGCGAGCTACACCGCGGAAAAATTCAGTCATGCGTTTCATGAATGTAACCTCCAAGCATAGGTAACTACTGTCTATCTATTTAAAAAAACCTTACTTTGTTTCCTTATGTGCCGTATGAGCATTACATGTCTTACAGAACTTCTTAATTTCAAGACGTTCAACATTCAATGCTTTGTTACTTTCCGAGCTATAATTTCTAGAACCACAGTCTGTACAAGCTAAGATAATTTTTTTACGCATATTATACACCTATCCTATCTACTACATCCATAAAAACTTATCATGACTGTTTTTTATTGTCAACGTGATTTCATTTAACTGCATCTAGCAATTCGTTCAATACATGCAAGGTAAGGAGTTTTAAACCCATTTGCGGTGAATAATCGTGCCACTTTCTTAGGAAGAGAGGATTCATTTTGACAGTTTAAGTCAATCGATACAATGTGGAGATTCAGTAGAAAAAACGGAGAAACTATAAGTTAATCTCTCTAACTTCTAGATAGCGCTCTAGTTTTCTTTTCACACGTTGTAATGCATTATCGATAGACTTGACATGCCTATTTAGCTCTTCTGAAATTTCCTGGTACGTTTGTCCATCCAAATACAAAGAAAGTACTTTCCGTTCTAAATCGCTTAGCAGTTCTGCCATCTTCACTTCAATATCATCGAATTCTTCTTTATTAATCATAAGCTCTTCCGGGTCTAACACTTTCGCTCCCGAAATAACGTCCATAAGAGTGCGATCAGATTCATCATCATAAATAGGCTTGTCCAGAGAAACATAGGAATTAAGCGGTATATGTTTTTGACGAGTTGCTGTCTTAATAGCCGTAATAATCTGTCTTGTAATACATAGCTCAGCAAACGCCTTAAAAGACGATAACTTATCACCTTTAAAATCACGAATCGCTTTATACAAACCAATCATACCTTCTTGAACGATATCTTCCTTGTCCGCACCAATTAGAAAATACGTTCTAGCTTTTGCTCTTACAAAGTTACGGTACTTTTGAATTAAATAATCTAGCGCTTCACTATCACCTTTGTGTACTAAACCCACTAGCTCATCGTCATCAAGCTGTATATACTCTTCATTCAGCTTCATTCCGGATTTAACGCCCATCTCTCATCCTCCTGACCGTACTCAGATAGAAATATTATACAGTAGGTAAATTTTAGTCGTCAATCTTTCATAACTTTCCTCGTCGCCATTTTTCAAAAGTTTCAGCCACTTTATCACTTAAAGGAATTTTGGAAGCCGGCTTTTTCTTTGTTGTCTTCGATACATCCTTCTTAATTGCACCACGGACTTGCTCCATTTCAATCAATAGCTCGCGCGCTGATTTCCGGAGGGCCCCCTGTCCAAAAATGACCCATTGCTCCGTATAATCTGATGTTGCTACTTGAATTTGCGTTTTAATATTATTTAATTCAATGGCCATTTTCTCGATCCGCTCATCAGCTGTTTCATTCTCTCTCGTAAAAATGACTTCCACTTTATGATTTTTAAATGTACGAGAAACTCCTTGAACATAGTAAGCATCAAAAACAATAATGACACGATATCCCATAAACGCTTGGTATTCCGCCATCAATTCAATTAAACGGTCTCTAGCTGCAGAAAGATCTCGTTGCTTTAATTCTCTTAGTTCCGGCCATGCTCCAATAATATTGTAACCGTCGACCAACAGAATGTTCATCTCATTATTCCCCTAAAGGGTTGCGTTTACGATAAACTTCATACATCAATAAACTAGCAGCAACTGAAGCATTCAATGAAGTAACCTTCCCTACCATTGGCAGGCGAATGAGAAAGTCGCACTTCTCTTTTGTCAATCGTCCCATTCCTTTTCCTTCACTGCCAATTACAAGACCAATCGGCATCTTCCCATCTAGGTTACGGTAGTCATCGCTTCCTTTAGCATCTGTACCTACAATCCAAACTCCACGTTCTTTCAGTTCTTCAATTGCACGAGCTAAATTCGTGACACGCGCTACTGGAATATATTCAATTGCACCTGTTGAAGCTTTTGCCACCGTTGCCGTTAAACCGACTGCACGGCGCTTCGGAATAATAATACCATGAGCACCTGCTGCATCAGCTGTTCTCATAATTGAACCAAGATTATGTGGATCTTCAATTTCATCTAAAATCATAAAAAATGGAGCCTCGCCGCGCTCCTCCGCTCTAGCAAATAAATCATCTACCTCTGCATATTCATAAGCAGCTACTTTAGCAACAACGCCTTGATGAATTCCTTCGACCATTTGATCAATTTTCTTCTTCGGAACGATTTGTACAAATACTTTTTTCTCTTTCGCAATTCCTATCACTTGTTGCATGGAGCCCTTTTGTGAGCCTTCAGCAATCCAAATCTTACTAACCTCCCGCTCAGAACGCAGTGCTTCTAGCACGGGGTTTCTTCCAATAATAAATTCTTCGCTCATCGGATAGCCGTCCCTTCTTCAATAAATTGAATCGACCGTTGTATAATTTCTTCCATTCTCTCTTGCCGCTTCAATAAATGCAGATAACCGATTAAGGCTTCAAACGCTGTACTATAACGATACGTTTGAACATCCGTATTTTTCGGAACCGTGCCCGATTTTGCATTTCGTCCCCGACGAACAACCGCCATCTCTTCTTCTGTTAAGTAATTCTCTTCTAAGAAAAAGTGAATGATCGTATTCTGTGCTTTTGCTGATACAAAAGCGGTCGCTTTCTTATGAAGAAGATGGGGTTTTACCGAGCCTTTTTGAATGAGATGATACCGGATATACGTTTCGTATACGGCATCACCCATATAGGCAAGAGCTAAACTATTTAACATTTTCGCATCAATTTCCTGTTCATAATAAAGCATACATTACCCTCTTTTCCAGCGTGTACCTTGAGCAGTGTCTTCTAGAATAATATTCATGCTTTTTAATTGATCACGAATTTCGTCAGATCGTTGGAAATTACGGTCCTTTCGAGCTTGAATTCTTTCTTGAATTAAACGCTCAATGTCCTCATCCAGCAATCCTTCTTCTTCTAAGCTTAAGCCAAGAACAGAGAATAATACTTCATATTCGTGTATAAATGCTTCAATGACTTCCTTGTCTGTATTCTTCTCCATTAAGTAATAATTCGCTTGCTTCGATAATTCAAATAAAACCGAAATGGCATTGGCTGTATTAAAGTCATCGTCCATTTCTTGAACAAATTGCTCATGAAGCTCCTTCACCTTTTGAAGCCAACTATCTTTGTTATCCGTTAGACCATTACTTACTTGCAAACGATGTTTTAAGTTTTGATACGACGTTTTTAACCGTTCAAAGGCCGCTGTCGTATTCTCAATCACTTCTTGACTATAGTTAATCGGATGACGATAGTGTACAGACAGCATAAAGAAACGCAGCACTTGTGGATCATGTTGTTGGATAATATCATGCACCAGAACAAAATTACCTAGCGATTTTGACATTTTTTCATTATCAATATTGATATATCCATTATGCATCCAATATCGAGCGAATGTTTTTCCTGTTAATGCTTCTGATTGAGCAATTTCATTTTCGTGGTGAGGGAACGTTAAATCTTGACCGCCTGCATGGATATCAATGGTGTCTCCAAGATATTTACGAACCATCGCCGAGCACTCAATATGCCAACCTGGGCGACCTTTTCCCCAAGGACTATCCCAAGAAATTTCGCCTTCTTTTGCCGCTTTCCAAAGAGCAAAATCAAGAGCATCCTGTTTCTTGTCGCCAACTTCAATTCTGGTACCGACTCGAAGCTCGTCAATCGATTGCTGGGAAAGTTTACCATATTCTTTAAATTTACGAGTACGATAGTACACATCTCCTTCTGATTCATACGCATAGCCTTTCTCGATTAACGCTTCGACAAACTGAATAATAGCATCCATGTTTTCCATAACTGTTGGATGAACATCGGCTTTTTTACAACCTAAAGCTGAAACATCTTCGAAATAAGCTTGAATAAATCGCTCAGAAATCGTTGGTACATCTTCTCCTAATTCCTTAGCAGCACGAATTAGCTTATCATCAACATCGGTAAAGTTTGAAACAAACGTTACATCATATCCACGGTATTTCAAATAATTGCGAACCGTATCAAAAACAATTGCAGGTCTTGCATTCCCAATATGAATATAATTGTAAACAGTTGGCCCGCATACATACATTTTGACCTTTCCCTCTTCCATTGGAACAAACGTTTCCTTCTGGCGCGTTACACTGTTATAAATCTTAATAGCCATTTTATAAACTCCTTTCTTCCTGCTTTCGAGCCAATTCCAATTCCACTTTCAATTGTTTAATTTCTGTTTCCAGCTCTTTAAAGCGGTCTGCAATAGGATCAGGAAGATCTGAATGATTGAGGTCTTTCCCCACCTTAACACCGTCTTGGATGACGACTTTCCCCGGAATCCCCACAACCGTTGAATTAGGCGGCACTTCTTTCAACACCACAGAACCTGCCCCAATCTTTGAATTTTCTCCTACTGTAATCGACCCCAGCACTTTCGCACCTGTTGCAATTAACACATTATCTTCAATCGTCGGATGACGCTTCCCTTTTTCTTTTCCTGTTCCACCAAGTGTAACTCCTTGGAAAACAGATACATTATCCCCAATTTCACATGTTTCTCCAATCACAATCCCCATCCCATGATCAATAAAGAAACGACGGCCAATTTTTGCCCCCGGATGAATTTCAATTCCTGTGAAAAAGCGGCTAATCTGTGAAATAGATCTGGCAATAAAATATAGCTTTCTTTTATAAAATGCATGAGCAATTCGATGGTTCCAAATAGCATGAAGGCCTGAATACGTTAAGATAACTTCTAAATAACTACGCGCTGCTGGATCTTGATCAAAAATGACTTCAACATCCTCTTTAAACATTTTAAACAATGTAATCCCCCCCATAGTTCGACACTTACTTATCTCTACAACTCAAAACACTTCTTTACTGCCTCAACTGGATATACCCCTACAATCACAGTTAACCATAATAAATAACACGCCCCCTTGTTCATATAAAGATAGACTTTTTATATGCCGTTATTACATAGCTCAATTCATATATGTAATAGAGCCTTAAAAAGAACAAACATACAAGCGGCTTGCTCAGTCCTGACCAGCATTAGAAAGCCAGAAGATACAGCCGTTTATATTTTTCCCTGTAAAAAACAAAAAGCGCCCCTGTCTAAATAGACAGAGACGCTAATAGAAAGCGCGGTTCCACTCTGTTTGGAATGATAAACATAGGTTAAACATTCATTTTATCATTCCCAACTTTTATCCTGATAACGGAGGACGGCCGCCTTTGCCTACTATTCATTCAGCAAAGTACTCAAGGGTGCATTTCAAAAAACGAGGGGCCTGAACCACTTTCAGCAGGTTATGGTTCTCTCTATTAAAGCATCGTTTTCCTACTTCTCCCTATCAACGCGTTTAACTTGTAAGATTATTTAATACTATATTATATTTTTGGCAAATTGTTAATATAAAATACTTTGCAAGCGTTGTTTAATTTTTTCTTTGCCTAACAGGGCAATCGCTTTTGGTAAATCCGGACCATGCGTTTGACCTGTTGCTGCTGCACGAATCGGCATAAATAGCTTCTTCCCTTTATGTCCTGTGCTTTTTTGAACAGCTTTAATGGATTTCTTAATTTCTTCCGCTGTAAAGGCTTCTAATGCTTCCACTTCTTGAAGAAAAGCTTGCATGACTTCCGGTACTTGCTCTTCCGCTAAAACCTCTTTCGCTTCCTCTTCATATTCCAATTCTTCTTTAAAGAACAATTGAGATAAATCAACAATCTCTGCTCCATAACTCATTTGCTCTTGATATAGACCAATTAAATCACGAACCCATTCATCCTGCTCGGCTGTACGCACCTCTGCTACTTTTCCTGCTTTAATCAAATGTGGTAAAGAAATTTCAACCGCACGATCCAGGTCAAGCTGCTTCACGTATTGATTGTTTAACCAAGTTAATTTTTGCTGATCGAAAAGCGCTGGTGACTTCGATAACCGCTCTGCATCAAACAGTTTAATAAACTCTTCTTTTGAGAAGATCTCTTCTTCGCCGCCTGGATGCCAGCCTAAAAGCGCGATAAAGTTAAACAATGCTTGCGGTACATATCCTAATGCCTCATACTGCTCAATAAATTGAATAATGGACTCATCACGTTTACTTAATTTCTTTCGGCTCTCATTCACAATTAACGTCATATGACCGAAAATTGGCGGTTCCCAACCAAATGCTTCATAAATCATCAATTGCTTTGGTGTATTAGAAATATGATCATCCCCACGTAAAACATGAGAAATCTTCATCAAGTGATCATCCACAGCTACAGCAAAGTTATAAGTAGGAATTCCGTCCTTCTTTACGATAACCCAATCACCGATGCCCTCTGATTCAAAGGATACTTCATCCTTCACCATATCTTGGAATGTATATACTTTACCTGCAGGAACGACAAAACGAATGCTCGGCTTTCTACCTTCTGCCTCTAACTTCGCTTGCTCCTCAGCCGTTAAATGACGGCACTTTCCAGAATACTTCGGCGTCTCGTTCTTTGCCTGCTGCGCTTCGCGTTCCGCTTCCAGCTCTTCTTCTGTACAGTAGCATTTATACGCTAATCCTTTATCTAATAGTTCTTCGTACAATTTTTTATAAAGGTCATTTCGCTCTGACTGACGATATGGTCCATACTCTCCACCAACATCAATGCTTTCATCCCAATCCATACCTAGCCATTTTAAATATTTCAGTTGGCTTTCTTCGCCGCCTTCAATATTACGCTTCGTATCTGTATCTTCAATACGAATAATAAATTTACCGCCTTTGTTTCGTGCATATAAATAATTAAATAAAGCCGTACGGGCATTTCCTATATGTAAATGTCCAGTTGGACTCGGTGCATAGCGAACTCGGATTTCGCTGCTCATGTCTAACTCCTCCTAAATACTCACGAATTTACCGTTATATATTTTATCATTTAAACAGACTTGAATAAAGGAAACTTCGATTCACAGATGAACGACTTTTAATTTGACTTCACCAATAGTACAACAGCTTGAGCAGCAATCCCTTCCTTGCGCCCTGTGAAGCCTAACTTCTCTGTTGTTGTTGCTTTGACGTTTACTTGCTCCACCGTCGCCTCTAATAGCTGAGCAATCCGCTCACGCATTGCTTCAATATAAGGTGCCATTTTGGGGCTTTGGGCAATAATCGTACAATCAATATTTCCTAGCTTGTAGCCTTCTTGTTTCACTAGATTCCAAACATGTTCAAGAAGCTTGGCAGAGTCCGCATCTTTAAACTCAGGATCTGTATCAGGAAAATGCTTTCCGATATCGCCAGCGCCAATCGCTCCAAGTACAGCATCAGCTACAGTATGAAGCAAGACATCCGCATCCGAGTGACCAAGCAGCCCTTTCTCATAAGGGATCGTAATGCCGCCAATAATTAATGGTCTTCCTTCTACCAACTGATGAACATCGAATCCTTGTCCAATTCGAAACATTCTATTCACTCCTTCTCTTTCTCCATCTTCCTCTTCGCCTGCTTATGTAAAATAGCCTCGGCAAAATAAAGATCTTCTTGTGTCGTAATTTTTATATTATCATAATCCCCTTCAATAATAACCACTTGTTCGCCCATCCGCTCTAAAAGACTAGCATCATCTGTACCAAGAAATTCATCTGCTTCTGCCTGTTTATGTGCTTTATATAAAATAGGCACACGAAAAGCTTGTGGCGTTTGTACCGCCCACAAGCTTGATCGTTCAACGGTCTCCACTACAGATCGTTCTTTCACCCTTTTAATCGTATCCTTAACTGGTACAGCAACGATTGCTCCAGCATAAAGGGAAGCAGCTTCCGTTAATGAATGAATCAACACCTGATCAATAAACGGACGCGCTCCATCATGTACAAGTACAATTTCCTCATTTGTATGCTTTAGACCGTTAAAAACACTTTGTTGACGTTCCGCCCCGCCAGCTACTAACTTCTTTACTTTCTTCAGTCCATAAGCATCCATTAATTCGGTAAAATAAGCCTCTTCTGCTGGATTAATGACTAAAATGATACCTTGACAATGAGGATCCGCCTCAAATACTCGCAGCGTATAAATAATAATGGGAATCCCTGAAAGTTCAATAAATAGCTTGTTCTTCCCAGCCTTCATTCTTTTCCCTTGTCCCGCCGCGGGAATCACCACTTCATACAACATAACCGTTTCTCCTCTATAATGCTTTCTCTAATTGCTTCGGTTTCGCAAAAATCATTCGTCCGGCAGACGTTTGCAGTACACTCGTAACAAGCACATCAAGTCGTTTTCCAATATAATCTCTTCCACCTTCGACTACAATCATCGTCCCATCATCTAGATAGGCTACACCTTGATTCTGCTCTTTCCCATCCTTAATTACTTGCACGCTCATTTCTTCACCTGGAAGAACGACCGGCTTTACCGCATTGGCCAAATCATTAATATTTAATACAGCTACTTTTTGAAATTCACACACTTTATTCAAATTAAAATCATTGGTCACTACAATGCCGCCTGTTACTTTAGCAAGCTTTACTAACTTACTATCTACTTCCTGAATATCTTCAAAATCTCCTTCATACATTTCCACCTTAATTGGCACATCTTTTTGGATACGATTTAAAATATCTAAACCTCGGCGACCGCGGTTTCTTTTTAACGCATCAGAAGAGTCTGCAATGTGTTGAAGTTCGTTCAATACAAACTGTGGAATGACAATCGTCCCTTCTAAAAAGCCCGTTTGACAAATGTCCGCAATTCGGCCATCAATAATAACACTAGTATCTAGGATTTTTAATTTATGATTGGACTCTTCTTCACTTTCTTCACTAGTTACATGTTTCTTTTTATTTGCTTTTAAAAATAGATTCAATAGTTCATCGCGCTTTTTCACACCTACTTGAAAACCAAAATAACCAAATAACAACGTTAAAATAATTGGCACAATGGTATCTAGTATCGGTACGCGAATCGCATTAAACGCTGAACTAATAAGGTAAGCCACGACTAAACCAACCAACAGCCCCAAGCTACCAAAAATAATATCTGTAATTGGGACTTTAACAAGCTGCTCTTCTAACCACTTCATAAAGTTTAAAACATAATCCAATAACCAAAACGTAAGAAGATAAAAAATAATAGCTCCTAGGAGTACACTTGCATAAGGATTATTTAAAATAGCTACATCATCGGCACGTAACACCACTAATAATTCCGGAATAAGAAACATACCGAGTGTTCCACCAATTATTAAAAAGCAAGCCTGTATAATCCGCTTTAACATTATTTCACCTCCCTCTCTCCATTATGAACAATTTTATACAAATACAATCATATATACTTCAGTTAAACGAGATAAAAAGGATTTCTTTTTAAGCCTAGCACCGTACGAATTACGTGTCAAAAAGGAAGTACCTCTCACTTTTTGGGGGAATTTGAGAAGAATAGGCCCATTTATCTACATCCTTCTGTCTGTCACAAGTTGGTTTTTTAAAATACGAAGCCCTTCTTTAATCTTATTGGCACGTACTTCCCCAATTCCCTCGACATCATCCAATTCCGCAACAGAAGCTTTATGAATATCAGCAAAGCTGCCAAACCGTTGCACTAGATTTTCAATAATTAACCCCGGGAGACGAGAAATTTTATGCAGCATGCGATAGCCTCTAGCATGTACTAATTCATCAAGATGAATATAGCCATTATATCCCAAAATTTTCAATAGAGCACCCTCATCTAAATTCTCCTGCATGGCTAATTCTTGGAGTTTAGCCACAACAAAGTCAGGGTTTTCATCGTTTTTACATGCATAGTCTTTAATAAGCCATTTTCCTTCAATTTCGATATCAGCAAGAATTTCATTCATTTGTAAACGAATAAGGCGTCCTTCTGTACCTAATTCATGTAAATACGCGACAAGTTCTGCTTTAATACGTAATACCATCACATATCGATGAAACACTTGAAGCAAGTCCGCAAACGTGACGATTTCCTCATATTCTAAAACACCTAAAACGGCAATACTTTGCTGCAACACGACTTTATATTTCTCTAACGTTTGAATCGCTAAATTAGCCTTTGCCAGAATGACACCAATATCTTTTAACGCGTAACGAAAATTCCCTTGGTATAAGGTAATGACATTACGTCGCTGAGAAATGGCAATAACAAGCGACTTTGTCTCCCGTGCAACCCGCTCCGCTGTTCGGTGGCGCATGCCTGTTTCTGTAGAAGAAACACTAATATCAGGGACAAGCTGGGCATTCGCAAGCAAAATCGTATCTGCTTTTTCATTTACAATAATCCCGCCATCCATTTTAGCTAGTTCATATAATGTACTGGACGTACAAGGACAATTAATTTTAAATCCGCCATCGACAATCGAACGAACTTTTTCATTGTACCCAACGACTATTAAACCACCTGTATTAGCCCGAAGTACATTCTCAATCCCTTCACGTAATGGAGTCCCTGGCGCAACAAGTTGCAAAATGTCTAACTTTATTTTTTCATAAAGTTTTTTATCATTCATATTTTACCCCCCTAATGCGTATTGAAGCGCTTCTGCCACAGATGAAACGCCTATAACTTCAACCTCTTTTGGTACCGTCCAACCAACCATATTATTGGACGGAAGAAGCACCCGCTCAAATCCAAGTTTTGCAGCTTCTTGAACACGTTGCTCAATTCTAGATACCCGTCTAACTTCGCCTGTTAAGCCTACTTCACCGATAAAGCAATCTGTTGGTCTTGTTGGTTTATCTCGAAAGCTGGAAGCAATACTAATCGCAACCGCTAAATCAATTGCCGGCTCATCCAGTTTCACACCGCCAGCTACCTTCAAATAAGCATCTTGATTTTGCAGCAGTAAACCGACACGCTTCTCTAATACTGCCATTAACAATGACACTCGATTATGATCAAGGCCTGTAGCCATACGACGCGGATTCCCAAAGCTTGTTGGTGAAATTAAAGCTTGAATTTCAACGAGGACTGGTCTCGTTCCTTCCATCGAGGCAACAACAGTCGAACCCGAGGCTCCCTGGGACCGCTCCTCTAGAAAAATCTCAGATGGATTGGCTACTTCTTCTAAGCCATCTTCTTTCATTTCAAAAATCCCCATCTCGTTTGTCGAACCGAAACGATTTTTCACTGCTCGAATAATTCGATATGTATGATGTCGCTCTCCTTCAAAATATAACACCGTATCGACCATATGTTCGAGCAAGCGTGGACCGGCAATCGCCCCTTCTTTCGTAACATGCCCGACAATAAAAATGGCAATGCCCTTTGTCTTTCCAATTCGCATTAATGTAGCTGTACATTCACGCACCTGGGAGACGCTTCCTGGTGCAGATGTAACTTCGGATTGATAGACCGTTTGAATCGAATCGATGATTACTAAATCAGGATTCACTTCACTAATAGCGTGTTGAATATAATCCATATCTGTTTCAGAATAAACAAATAGATTCTCAGATGCCACACCAAGGCGGTCTGCTCTTAACTTCGTTTGCTTCACCGATTCTTCTCCAGAAATGTAGAGCACTTTCTTTCCTTTACGAGCAAGCTGCGAAGATACTTGGAGAAGCAAAGTTGATTTTCCAATTCCCGGATCACCGCCAATTAAAACAAGCGAACCTTGCACAATCCCGCCGCCAAGAGCACGGTTTAATTCTGCTAAATCTGTTGCAATACGCGGCTCTTGCTCGGTTTGAATCGTCGTAATCGGAGCAGCTTTAATTCTTTCTCCTGTCCCAATCTGTGTATCAGAGTGAGCAAACGCTCCCCTTCTCCCCGGCTTTACAATTTCGACTTCCTCCACCATTTTGTTCCACTCGCCGCACCCAGGACATTTCCCCATCCACTTCGGTGATTCATATCCACATGACTGACACATAAATTTTGTCTTCTTTTTAGCCACTCTACTTGCTCCCTCTACCCTAAACTGGGTATTAATAAAAGATATTACACATAGACTCTATTTAATCCTTTTTGGAAACGCCTTCATGCGTATATTTTAGAAAAATTAACCTAAAGCTAGTTTTTTTATTGTATATAAAAACAGAGGTACACTGCAATAAATGCATGTACCTCGATGTTTTTTCGTTCTTTAATTATTCATGCGGAACAGCTTCAGGCTGTTTAATGGTTAATGCCCCATCTACAAGATCTAGTACAACCTTTTGTCCTTTTTGAACATTTCCTTTTAATAGTTCTTCAGAAAGAAAGTCTTCCACATGTTTTTGTAAAGCTCGACGGATTGGACGTGCACCGTATTCTGGATCGAATCCTTCCTTAGCGATTTTTTCCTTTGCTGCCTCTGTTAGCTCTAGGAAAATATCTTGCTCTTTTAAACGGTTAATTAATTGATCAGCCATTAATGAAACAATCTCTGTTAAATGCTTTTTCTCTAATGAGTGGAACACAATTGTTTCATCGATACGGTTTAGGAATTCAGGACGGAAAGCACGTTTTAATTCTTCCATCACTTTTCCTTTCATATCTTTGTAATCTTGGCCTTCATCTTGAATATTAAATCCGACATATTTATTCGTTTTTAACGCTGCCGCACCAACATTCGATGTCAAAATTAAAATCGTGTTACGGAAATCAACGGTACGACCTTTTGAATCTGTTAATCTTCCGTCTTCCAATACTTGGAGTAAGATATTAAACACATCTGGATGCGCTTTTTCAATTTCATCTAGCAACACGACAGAGTATGGTTTACGGCGAACCTTTTCTGTTAATTGACCGCCTTCTTCATATCCAACATAACCTGGAGGCGAACCGACTAGACGAGACGTTGAATGCTTCTCCATGTATTCTGACATATCAATGCGAATCATGGCATCTTCATCACCAAAGATTGATTCAGCTAGGGCACGGGCAAGTTCCGTTTTCCCAACCCCTGTAGGACCTAAGAAAATGAATGAACCAATTGGACGCTTCGGATCTTTTAATCCTGCTCTTGCACGGCGAACTGCTTTTGAAACGGCGATGACTGCTTCTTCTTGACCAATTACACGATCATGAAGAATCGATTCCATATTTAGCAGTTTATCAGATTCTGTTTGAGCCAATCTTGTTACTGGTACACCTGTCCAGCTAGATACAACATGGGCAATATCTTCAACGGTTACTTCACTATTCTCTTGACCTTGTTTCTCTTTCCACGTTTTCTTTGTTTCTTCCAGTTGTTCACGTAAACGTTGTTCTGTATCACGAAGAGAAGCGGCTTTTTCAAACTCTTGACTTTGAACAGAAGCATCCTTTTCTTTACGCACCTCTTCTAATTTCACTTCCAACTCTTTTAAGTTTGGTGGCGTTGTATAAGAACGTAAACGTACTTTTGAACCTGCTTCATCAATTAAGTCAATCGCCTTATCTGGTAAGAATCGGTCAGAGATATAACGATCCGATAATTTAACCGCCGCATCAATTGCTTCATCTGTAATTGATACACGGTGATGTGCTTCATAACGGTCGCGTAAACCTTTTAAAATTTGAATGGACTCTTCAATCGTTGGCTCATCTACTTGAATTGGTTGGAAACGGCGCTCAAGTGCTGCATCTTTTTCAATATATTTACGATACTCATCAAGCGTCGTTGCCCCGATGCATTGAAGCTCTCCACGTGCTAATGAAGGTTTTAAAATATTAGAAGCATCAATAGCACCTTCTGCGCCGCCTGCACCGATTAACGTATGCAATTCATCGATAAATAGAATAATGTTTCCAGCCTGGCGAATTTCATCCATGACTTTCTTCAAGCGGTCTTCAAATTCACCACGATATTTTGTACCAGCCACGACTGTACCCATATCAAGCGTCATGACTCGCTTATCTCGCAAAATTTCTGGGACTTCATTGTTAATAATTTGCTGTGCTAAGCCTTCTGCAATCGCTGTTTTACCAACACCAGGTTCTCCAATAAGAACAGGATTGTTTTTTGTACGTCGACTTAACACCTCAATGACACGTTGAATTTCTTTACTACGCCCAATAACAGGATCTAGACTGCCTTCACGAGCAATTGCAGTTAAATCACGTGCTAAGCTGTCTAATGTTGGTGTGCTAGCATTCGCTGCTGCCGCGCCTTGATGCCCGCCAGACTCATTACTTCCTAGCAACTGAAGAACTTGCTGACGTGCCTTGTTCAAGCTAACACCCAGATTGTTTAACACACGAGCCGCTACTCCCTCACCTTCACGAATAAGCCCTAATAGGACATGCTCCGTACCCACATATGAGTGTCCTAGCTTTCTTGCTTCATCCATAGAAAGTTCAATGACTTTCTTAGCTCTTGGTGTATAGTGAATCGTTTGAGACGTATCCTGACCACGCCCAATCAGATTTTCCACTTCTTTTTGAATTTTATCTGCACCTAGGCCAAGGGCATATAACGCTTTAGCTGCAATCCCTTCGCCTTCACGTACTAAGCCTAGAAGGATATGTTCTGTACCAATATTATTATGACCTAAACGAATTGCTTCTTCTTGAGCCAATGCTAATACCTTTTGAGCTCTCTCAGTAAAACGACCAAACATCATAGTGAATTCCTCCTTAAGAATGTTCTTTTGTATCTAAGTTTAAACGCTCTCGGATGAGGGCCGCGCGACGCATATCCCTTTCATAAGGTCTTAATGGTCCACCGGCATATTTTTGTAGAAAGCCTGGTTGCGTTAAAATCATTAATTCATTGAGGATGCTCTCTGAAATATTTTGAATGTATCCTAGATCTATTCCTAACCTCACATCAGAAATGCAAATAGACGCTTCCTTCGTTTCGATAATCCTTGCGTTTGACAAAATTCCGTAAGAACGGAAAACTCTATCTTCTAATTGTATGTTTGAGGTTTTCACTAATGCTTCTCTTGCTGCTCTTTCTTGGGCGATAATTTGTTGAACAACACTTGTTAAATCCTCAACGATGTCTTTTTCAGACTTACCAAGCGTAATTTGATTAGATATTTGAAAGATATTCCCTAACGCTTGACTGCCTTCACCATACATCCCGCGAACAACAAGACCAAGCTGATTGATGGCTGGGATGATTTTATTAATTTGCTGAGTTAAGACTAACCCTGGTAAATGCATCATAACTGAAGCGCGTAAGCCTGTGCCAACATTCGTCGGGCAGCTTGTTAAGTATCCTCTCTCTTCATCATATGCATAGTCGATTGCTTCTTCTAACCAATCATCTAATATATTTGCTAATTGTAAGGCTTTTGTTAGCTGCAAGCCTGACATTAAACACTGGATTCTTACATGGTCTTCTTCATTAATCATCACACTAATGACTTCGTCGTCTGATAATAAACAAGCTCCGTGTGTAGATTCATCAACGAGTTTAGGACTGATTAAATGTTTTTCAACAAGCACACGTTTTTCTAATGCCTGAAGTTGCTCCATTTCTATCATCTCTAATTGACCAATCTCTGAATTCACTTCTGATTCCAAACGTTTTTTGATCAATTCAAGAATGGATTTTGCCTCTTCATGTGAAAATAATGTTGGAAAGGTATACTCTTTAAAATTTCTAGCAAGTCGAACGCGGGAACTTAAGACGATATCGGATTCAGGTCCTTCATGATTCATCCAAGAACTGAGGGCATTTTGTAAAAATTTCTCTAAACTCATGACTCATCCCCCTCACCCTGTGCATGAACCCGTTTTTCCAAAGCCCTAATTTTATCTCGAACCTCCGCAGCTTTTTCGAATTCTTCTTGGTCGATATAAGTTTTTAACGTATCTTTCATCTCGGCCAGTTGTTTTTTTAGATGAAGCGCACCACCAATTCTTTTAGGAATTTTACCTATATGAGCAGTATTACCGCTATGCACTCTCTTTAAAATAGGATTAAGCTGTTTATTGAAAGTTTCACAGCAGGTCGCACATCCAAATTTACCGATACGAACAAATTCCCTGAAAGAAAGCTGACAGTGCGGACAACGTACTTCCTCTGTCTTTGGGAAAGAATTCGCCTTAGGGTGTTGAAAATTAGACTCTATATTCAATAGCCCTGCTAATAAGTTATTAATTGAAAAACCAGATCCTCCATTTTCCATAAACAGATCGCTTTTTCCCTGAGCACATTTTTCGCAAATATGCACCTCGGTTGTTTCACCATTTACAATTTTCGTAAAATGAAGGGCAGCTGGCCTCTGATTACATTCTTGGCATATCATGCACTCTCACCCCTGCAAGACTCATTTATATTTTAACGTAGTAAGCATCGCAGTTAAAATTCTTGCCCTTAATTCATCTCGATCAGGTAAATCGATATAAATAACCGATCGATCAATAACACTCATCATAATCTTTGCTTCTCGATGATTGATAATGTCTTCATTAATGAGCCGATCAATAATTCCTTCAGCAGTTGATTGTGAGACTCTAGAGCCGATAATAGAGATTAACTGATCAATAAGATGGGCGTGCTCTTGTGATTTGATTTTCATAATCCGAATATAACCGCCGCCACCACGTTTACTTTCTACCAGAAATCCTCTTTCAATTGTAAATCTTGTGTTAATAACATAATTAATTTGGGAAGGAACACATTGAAATTTATCTGCAATTTCACTTCTTTTAATTTCTAAAATGTCTTTTTGACTCATTTCCAATATTTTCTTTAAATAAATTTCAATAATATCGGATATGTTTCTCACTCAACCTCCTCCATCCTGACTTTGACTATATTTGACTAATATTATACAACGAAAATTATAATTTGCAAATTAAATGCTTTATATTCTATATTTTTTGTATGATATGGGATAAGTTTCCCCTAATATATCCGTGATTACACATGCATAGAAAAAAATTCATAAAAAAAAATCAGCTTTTCAGCTGATCTCATGTATGCTTGGCGACGTCCTACTCTCACAGGGGGAAACCCCCAACTACCATCGGCGCTGAAGAGCTTAACTTCCGTGTTCGGAATGGGAACGGGTGTGACCTCTTCGCTATCGTCACCAAACAATTATAAGGAACGTTGTTCCTTCAAAACTAGATAATAAGAAAGCATTGCGTGTTATCAAAACAATAGGTTAAGTCCTCGACCGATTAGTATCAGTCAGCTCCATGTGTCGCCACACTTCCACCTCTGACCTATCAACCTGATCATCTTTCAGGGGTCTTACTAGCTTGCGCTATGGGAAATCTCATCTTGAGGGGGGCTTCATGCTTAGATGCTTTCAGCACTTATCCCGTCCGCACATAGCTACCCAGCGATGCCTTTGGCAAGACAACTGGTACACCAGCGGTGCGTCCATCCCGGTCCTCTCGTACTAAGGACAGCTCCTCTCAAATTTCCTGCGCCCACGACGGATAGGGACCGAACTGTCTCACGACGTTCTGAACCCAGCTCGCGTACCGCTTTAATGGGCGAACAG
>NZ_CP026095.1:32500-87500 GCF_004006295.1 Peribacillus asahii | reverse complement strand
GAGTCATGCAGGATTCGAACCTGCGACCCTCTGATTAAAAGTCAGATGCTCTACCAACTGAGCTAATGACTCGTCTAAATGGTGCCGGCAAGAGGACTTGAACCCCCAACCTACTGATTACAAGTCAGTTGCTCTACCAATTGAGCTACACCGGCATATAAATGGTGGAGGATGACGGGATCGAACCGCCGACCCTCTGCTTGTAAGGCAGATGCTCTCCCAGCTGAGCTAATCCTCCATTATGCTTGGCGACGTCCTACTCTCACAGGGAGAAACCCCCAACTACCATCGGCGCTGAAGAGCTTAACTTCCGTGTTCGGAATGGGAACGGGTGTGACCTCTTCGCTATCGTCACCAAACAATATAAGGAACGTTGTTCCTTCAAAACTAGATAATAAGAAAGCATTGCGTGTTATCAAAACAATAGGTTAAGTCCTCGACCGATTAGTATCAGTCAGCTCCATGTGTCGCCACACTTCCACCTCTGACCTATCAACCTGATCATCTTTCAGGGGTCTTACTAGCTTGCGCTATGGGAAATCTCATCTTGAGGGGGGCTTCATGCTTAGATGCTTTCAGCACTTATCCCGTCCGCACATAGCTACCCAGCGATGCCTTTGGCAAGACAACTGGTACACCAGCGGTGCGTCCATCCCGGTCCTCTCGTACTAAGGACAGCTCCTCTCAAATTTCCTGCGCCCACGACGGATAGGGACCGAACTGTCTCACGACGTTCTGAACCCAGCTCGCGTACCGCTTTAATGGGCGAACAGCCCAACCCTTGGGACCGACTACAGCCCCAGGATGCGATGAGCCGACATCGAGGTGCCAAACCTCCCCGTCGATGTGGACTCTTGGGGGAGATAAGCCTGTTATCCCCGGGGTAGCTTTTATCCGTTGAGCGATGGCCCTTCCATGCGGAACCACCGGATCACTAAGCCCGACTTTCGTCCCTGCTCGACTTGTAGGTCTCGCAGTCAAGCTCCCTTGTGCCTTTACACTCTGCGAATGATTTCCAACCATTCTGAGGGAACCTTTGGGCGCCTCCGTTACCTTTTAGGAGGCGACCGCCCCAGTCAAACTGCCCACCTGACACTGTCTCCCACCCCGATCAGGGGTGCGGGTTAGAATGTCAATACAGCCAGGGTAGTATCCCACCAACGCCTCCACCGAAGCTGGCGCTCCGGCTTCACAGGCTCCTACCTATCCTGTACAAGCTGTACCAAAATTCAATATCAGGCTGCAGTAAAGCTCCACGGGGTCTTTCCGTCCTGTCGCGGGTAACCTGCATCTTCACAGGTACTATAATTTCACCGAGTCTCTCGTTGAGACAGTGCCCAGATCGTTACACCTTTCGTGCGGGTCGGAACTTACCCGACAAGGAATTTCGCTACCTTAGGACCGTTATAGTTACGGCCGCCGTTTACTGGGGCTTCAATTCAAAGCTTCGCTTGCGCTAACCTCTCCTCTTAACCTTCCAGCACCGGGCAGGTGTCAGCCCCTATACTTCACCTTGCGGTTTCGCAGAGACCTGTGTTTTTGCTAAACAGTCGCCTGGGCCTATTCACTGCGGCTCATCTGGGCTTTAACACCCTAATGAGCACCCCTTCTCCCGAAGTTACGGGGTCATTTTGCCGAGTTCCTTAACGAGAGTTCTCTCGAACACCTTAGGATTCTCTCCTCATCTACCTGTGTCGGTTTGCGGTACGGGCACCCTACATCTTGCTAGAGGCTTTTCTTGGCAGTGTGGAATCAGGAACTTCGGTACTCTATTTCCCTCGCCATCACAGCTCAGCCTTAACGGAAACGGGATTTGCCTCGTTTCCAGCCTAACTGCTTGGACGCGCATATCCAACAGCGCGCTTACCCTATCCTCCTGCGTCCCCCCATCGCTCAAACGATGTATAGGTGGTACAGGAATATCAACCTGTTGTCCATCGCCTACGCTTTTCAGCCTCGGCTTAGGTCCCGACTAACCCTGAGCGGACGAGCCTTCCTCAGGAAACCTTAGATATTCGGTGGAAGGGATTCTCACCCTTCTTTCGCTACTCATACCGGCATTCTCACTTCTAAGCGCTCCACCAGTCCTTCCGGTCTAGCTTCAACGCCCTTAGAACGCTCTCCTACCACGGACATCGTAGATGTCCATCCACAGCTTCGGTGTTATGTTTAGCCCCGGTACATTTTCGGCGCGGAGTCACTCGACCAGTGAGCTATTACGCACTCTTTAAATGGTGGCTGCTTCTAAGCCAACATCCTGGTTGTCTAAGCAACTCCACATCCTTTTCCACTTAACATAAACTTTGGGACCTTAGCTGGTGGTCTGGGCTGTTTCCCTTTTGACTACGGATCTTATCACTCGCAGTCTGACTCCCGAGTATAAGTATTTGGCATTCGGAGTTTGACTGAATTCGGTAACCCGATGGGGGCCCCTAGTCCAATCAGTGCTCTACCTCCAATATTCTCAATCTCGAGGCTAGCCCTAAAGCTATTTCGGAGAGAACCAGCTATCTCCAAGTTCGATTGGAATTTCTCCGCTACCCACACCTCATCCCCGCACTTTTCAACGTGCGTGGGTTCGGGCCTCCATTCAGTGTTACCTGAACTTCACCCTGGACATGGGTAGATCACCTGGTTTCGGGTCTACGACCTCATACTCATTCGCCCTATTCAGACTCGCTTTCGCTGCGGCTCCGTCTCATCAACTTAACCTTGCATGAAATCGTAACTCGCCGGTTCATTCTACAAAAGGCACGCCATCACCCATGAACGGGCTCTGACTACTTGTAGGCACACGGTTTCAGGTTCTCTTTCACTCCCCTTCCGGGGTGCTTTTCACCTTTCCCTCACGGTACTGGTTCACTATCGGTCACTAGGGAGTATTTAGCCTTGGGAGATGGTCCTCCCTGCTTCCGACGGGATTTCACGTGTCCCGCCGTACTCAGGATCCACTCAGGAGGGAACGAAGTTTCAACTACAGGGTTTTTACCTTCTTTGACGGACCTTTCCAGATCTCTTCATTTACCCCGTTCCTTTGTAACTCCATGTAGAGTGTCCTACAACCCCAAGAGGCAAGCCTCTTGGTTTGGGCTAATTCCGTTTCGCTCGCCGCTACTCAGGAAATCGCGTTTGCTTTCTCTTCCTCCGGGTACTTAGATGTTTCAGTTCCCCGGGTCTGCCTTCAGTACCCTATGTATTCAGGTAAAGATACTGTTCCATTACGAACAGTGGGTTTCCCCATTCGGAAATCTCCGGATCAAAGCTTACTTACAGCTCCCCGAAGCATATCGGTGTTAGTCCCGTCCTTCATCGGCTCCTAGTGCCAAGGCATCCACCGTGCGCCCTTTCTAACTTAACCATTCAAAAAATCTTACTCGGTGTTTTGAAAATTGACGCAAAAAAATATTGCCTTCTATCTATTATCTAGTTTTCAAAGAACAAAGTTCTGAATGAATTACTCATTCAAAACTGAACAAAACAAAAGCGCCTATTTAATGAAGAACCGAGATTCTTCATTTTTCCTTAGAAAGGAGGTGATCCAGCCGCACCTTCCGATACGGCTACCTTGTTACGACTTCACCCCAATCATCTATCCCACCTTAGGCGGCTGGCTCCAAAAGGTTACCTCACCGACTTCGGGTGTTACAAACTCTCGTGGTGTGACGGGCGGTGTGTACAAGGCCCGGGAACGTATTCACCGCGGCATGCTGATCCGCGATTACTAGCGATTCCGGCTTCATGTAGGCGAGTTGCAGCCTACAATCCGAACTGAGAATGGCTTTATGAGATTCGCTTACCCTCGCGGGTTCGCAGCTCTTTGTACCATCCATTGTAGCACGTGTGTAGCCCAGGTCATAAGGGGCATGATGATTTGACGTCATCCCCACCTTCCTCCGGTTTGTCACCGGCAGTCACCTTAGAGTGCCCAACTGAATGCTGGCAACTAAGATCAAGGGTTGCGCTCGTTGCGGGACTTAACCCAACATCTCACGACACGAGCTGACGACAACCATGCACCACCTGTCACTCTGTCCCCCGAAGGGGAACGCCCTATCTCTAGGGTTGGCAGAGGATGTCAAGACCTGGTAAGGTTCTTCGCGTTGCTTCGAATTAAACCACATGCTCCACCGCTTGTGCGGGCCCCCGTCAATTCCTTTGAGTTTCAGCCTTGCGGCCGTACTCCCCAGGCGGAGTGCTTAATGCGTTAGCTGCAGCACTAAAGGGCGGAAACCCTCTAACACTTAGCACTCATCGTTTACGGCGTGGACTACCAGGGTATCTAATCCTGTTTGCTCCCCACGCTTTCGCGCCTCAGCGTCAGTTACAGACCAGAGAGTCGCCTTCGCCACTGGTGTTCCTCCACATCTCTACGCATTTCACCGCTACACGTGGAATTCCACTCTCCTCTTCTGCACTCAAGTCCCCCAGTTTCCAATGACCCTCCACGGTTGAGCCGTGGGCTTTCACATCAGACTTAAAGGACCGCCTGCGCGCGCTTTACGCCCAATAATTCCGGACAACGCTTGCCACCTACGTATTACCGCGGCTGCTGGCACGTAGTTAGCCGTGGCTTTCTGGTTAGGTACCGTCAAGGTACGAGCAGTTACTCTCGTACTTGTTCTTCCCTAACAACAGAGCTTTACGACCCGAAGGCCTTCTTCGCTCACGCGGCGTTGCTCCGTCAGACTTTCGTCCATTGCGGAAGATTCCCTACTGCTGCCTCCCGTAGGAGTCTGGGCCGTGTCTCAGTCCCAGTGTGGCCGATCACCCTCTCAGGTCGGCTACGCATCGTCGCCTTGGTGAGCCGTTACCTCACCAACTAGCTAATGCGCCGCGGGTCCATCTGTAAGTGATAGCAAAACCATCTTTCCATCTTCTCTCATGCGAGAAAAGAAAGTATCCGGTATTAGCTCCGGTTTCCCGAAGTTATCCCAGTCTTACAGGCAGGTTACCCACGTGTTACTCACCCGTCCGCCGCTAATCTCAGGGAGCAAGCTCCCATTGATTCGCTCGACTTGCATGTATTAGGCACGCCGCCAGCGTTCGTCCTGAGCCAGGATCAAACTCTCCGATAGAATTTGACTTGCTCATGTTGCACTTTTTTATCGTGTGTGCTCACTTAAAAATTAACGTTGGCGCTTTGTTTTGTTCAGTTTTCAAAGAGCAATGTTCGTCACTTCTTAACGAAGCAACTTTTATATAATATCATTTTTACGAATCCTCGTCAACACTTTTTTAAGATTTGTTTTACTTTCTTAATCTGTATGTGACTCGTTCGTAACAACAGATATAAATATACCACCATTGTATCTTCGTTGCAATACTTTTTTAAAAATTATACAACTAGTTTTTGTAACTAAAAATATTAAATAAAAAATCGAATACGAACAGTCTTTTTAAAAGACTGTTCGTACTCGATTTAGTTTATCTTCTTTTCTATTAACGGTGACGCATTAATGGGAATAATAGAACATCGCGAATTGATGGAGAATTCGTTAACAGCATAACTAAACGATCGATACCAATTCCTAAACCACCAGTAGGAGGCATACCGTATTCTAATGCTTCAATGAAGTCTTCATCCATTTCATGCGCTTCATCGTTCCCTTGTTCACGTTCTACTAATTGTGCTTCGAAACGTTGACGCTGATCAATTGGATCATTTAACTCGGTGAAAGCATTTGCGTGTTCACGAGCTACAATGAACAATTCAAAGCGATCTGTGAAACGTGGATCTTCTGGATTTTTCTTCGCTAATGGCGAAATTTCAACTGGATGACCGTAAATAAAAGTTGGTTGAATTAATTTTTCCTCTACCACTTGTTCAAAAAATTCATTTACAATATGGCCAAATTCCATCGTATCTTTTATTTCAATATTATGCTCTTTCGCTAATTGTTGAGCTTCTTCTTTCGTCATGTGCTTCCAGAAGTCTACACCTGTATATTCTTTAACCGCATCAACCATGTGAAGTCGTTTCCACTCAGGTTTTAAATCAATCTCATATTCACCATATTGAATCGTTGTTGTACCTAGTACCTCTTGTGCTACATGTGCCACTAAGTTCTCTGTTAAACTCATAATGTCCTTATAATCTGCATACGCTTCATATAATTCAATCATTGTAAATTCAGGGTTGTGTCTTGTTGATACCCCTTCGTTACGGAATACACGGCCAATTTCATATACCTTTTCCATTCCTCCGACGATCAAACGCTTCAAATGAAGCTCAATCGCAATACGAAGGTGCAAAGGCATATCTAATGCATTATGGTGTGTATTGAATGGACGAGCAGCCGCTCCACCAGCAACCGAATGCAACATTGGTGTTTCTACTTCCAAGAATCCTTGTCCATCTAAATAACGACGGATTTCTTGAATGATTTTACTGCGCAAAATAAAAGTATGCTTGCTTTCCTCATTCGTAATTAAGTCGACATAGCGTTTACGATAGCGCTCCTCAACATCCTTTAAACCATGGAATTTATCAGGAAGCGGACGAAGAGCTTTTGTTAAAAATACATACTCTTTTGCCTTGATTGAAAGCTCTCCTACATTTGTTTTAAACACAACACCTGTTACACCAACAAGATCTCCTAAATCTGTTTGTCCGAAATCTTGATACGGTTCTTCACCGACTGCATCTTTTCTTACGTAGATTTGAATTTGCCCACTAATATCTTGAATATGCGCAAACCCAGCTTTTCCTTTTCCACGTTTCGTCATCACACGTCCTGCAATCGTTACCTGAATTTCTTTTTCTTCCAGCTCTTCCTTAGAAATGTCACCATACGCTTCTTTAATTTCTGCTGCTGTATGTGTACGATCAAAGCGGCTGCCAAATGGATCCTTCCCACCTTCTTGCATCGCTTGCATTTTATCTCGTCTTACTTGCAATTGGTCATTTAATTCTTCATGACTCATCGAATATCATCTCCGTCTGTATTTTTCAGCATTATATAACCGTATGCGATTAATTGTTTAACATCCTTATTTATTCTTACATAAAACAAAGAAATCGAACAAGCCTTTTAACTGAAATATTTACGTTTTCAGGCCATATAAAAACTGCCAGAAAATCCGGCAGTTGAAGTTAAGCGTATTATAGGGAAACGCCGACACAATGTCAAACGTTTACACCATTTGCATATTTTGTTCTTTCGCTTCAATTTCTTCTACAAGACCGTATAGAAGCTTCACAACATCTTCTCGTGTATTACATTCGTTAATCTCTTTACGTGCTTTTCCATTCCCTTGAACACCTTTTAAATACCAGGCAGCGTGCTTACGCATCTCACGTACTGCAATGTTTTCATTTTTCAAGGCAATAAGACGGTCCATGTGGAGTACGCATACATCCATTTTTTCACGTACACTCGGCTCCGGCATTAGTACACCTGATTCTAAGTATTTAACAGTTTGGTAAATCATCCATGGATTCCCAAGTGCAGCACGGCCAATCATAACACCATCAACACCGACCTCGTCTAGCATTCTTTTAGCGTCTTGAGGCGTTACAACATCCCCATTCCCGATAACCGGAATGTTCACTGCATTTTTCACATCTCGAATAATATCCCAGTTCGCTTTTCCTTCATACATTTGAACACGCGTTCTGCCGTGTACAGCTACCGCACTGCCGCCAGCACGTTCTACCGCTCTTGCATTCTCGACAGCAAAAATATGATCGTCATCCCAACCGATACGCATTTTCACCGTAACTGGTTTATCAACTGCATCAACAACCGCTGACACCATATCATAAATTTTATTTGGATTAAGCAGCCATCTTGCTCCTGCTTCACATTTAATAATTTTAGAAACGGGGCACCCCATATTAATATCAATAATATCAGCATTTGTGTTTTTATCCACAAACTTAGCCGCTTGCACAAGTGATTCTTTTTCGCCGCCGAAAATTTGTAAGCTCAATGGATTTTCACGTTCATCTATATATAGCATACCCATTGTTTTTTTGTTCTTAAGATTAATCCCTTTGTCACTAATCATTTCAGCACACACAAGTCCTGCGCCAAACTCCTTTACTGTTAAACGGAAAGCCGAATTGCAAACACCAGCCATAGGAGCCAGCACAACAGGATTACTTATTTCAACATTTCCAATCTTCAACAAACTATGGGCCTCCCTTACTTTTCTCTTTCTTATCATCTAGCGGTTGCAGCTCTTCTAATGACACACTGAGCATATCCGACACATCTTGTAAAAAATAATCTGGCGGTACTTTGTTTCCTCTTTCTACTTCACCTAAAAAAGAAACAGATACACCTATTTCTTTCGCAAATTGTTCTTGTGTAAATCCTTTTAACTTTCGAAAAGCCCGAATACGTCGTCCCCATTTTTCCGCTTCCATAATCGTACTCCTTCTTTATCCGGTATCTGATTTAGAATATCGTTCAAAGATGCGTTTACGTTCGGAAGTTTGATGTCTGGGTCTAATTCCAATAGTGGAACTATCACAAATGCTCTTTCTTGCATCCGAGGATGTGGAACAGAAAGACTCTCTGTCTCAATATTTTCTTGATTATATAACAAAATGTCAAGGTCTAAGGTCCGAGGTCCCCATCTAATTTCCCTTTTTCTCCCTAATTTTGTTTCGATATTCAAACAAGTTTGCAGCAATTCTTCGGGGCTTAAAGAAGTAAAAACTTTAATTACCGCATTTAAAAAGCAGTCTTGATCTGTATATCCTACAGGATCTGTTTCATACAAAGATGAAGAGCCAACAACTTTTACCAATTTGTTACTATCTAATAATTGAAGCGCTTCATGAAAAGTAGCAAGTCGATTGCCGATGTTGGACCCAATCGAAAGGTATGCGATATTCTCCATCGTTATCTCCCTCTCGTAATTTCAATTGCAACCGATTTATAATGCCCTCGTATCGGCGGATTAGGCTTGATTACTTTTACCGTACAATTTTGAACGCTAGGGAATTTCTCCAATAGCTTTATTGAAATGGTTTCAGCAACTGCTTCAAGCAGCTTCATCGGTTCTCCTTCCACAATCCCTTGAACTACTTCAAATAATTCACCATAGTTAATAGAATCATCTAAGCAATCCGTTTGACCTGCTTTTGCTAAATCCGTCTCCACTACTATATCAACAACAAATCGTTGTCCAAGTTTTGTTTCTTCTGGAAACACACCGTGATATCCATAAAACTCCATTTCATTTAAATAAATTTTATCCACTGTATTCTCCTTTCTTAACAAGCGCATCCATCATCTTTGCTGTACGCGCCATTTCTTTCACATCATGTACTCGAACAAGCTGGCACCCTTGTCCAATACCGAAACAAATCGTAGCAGCTGTTCCTTCTACACGCTCTACCGGCGGCAAATCTAGTACATGTCCGATCATAGATTTACGAGATGTAGCCAGCAAGACCGGATAACCTAACGCCACAAGCGTATCAAGATTTCGCATCATTTCTAAATTCAGTGTGACATCTTTGGCAAATCCAATCCCTGGATCCAAGATAATTTGTTCCTCTCTTACACCGGCTGCTTTTACAAGAGCGATACTTTCATACAAGTCTTGCAGTGCATCACGCATAAAATGTTGATAGGTTTGCCCCTCGCGATTGTGCATGAGGATAATCGGAACTTGATATTGAGCTGCGACCTTTGCCATTTCAGGATCAGCCTTCGCTCCCCATATATCATTAATAATATGAGCACCTGCTTCAATCGCAGCTTTTGCGACCTTTGATTTATACGTATCAATTGAAAGCGGGACATCAATCCGTTTAGAAATCGCTTCAATAACAGGTGCGACACGCTCTATTTCTTCTTCATCTGAAATTCGCTCATAGTTCGGGCGTGTGGACTCTCCCCCGATATCGATTAAATCTGCTCCATCCTCTACCATTTGCTCTGCATGTCTTAGGGCTGCATCGATATGATCGTAGCGACCGCCATCTGAAAAAGAATCTGGTGTAACATTTAAAATGCCCATAATATACGTTTTCTTTTGATAATCAAGCGTATAAGGGCCGCATTTTGTTTGCAAAGTACTTATTCCCGACATTTCTTACTCTCCTTCGTCTCATCAAAAAATTCACATACTGAGTGTACTCACTTTCAAAGGCAAAACGCAAGTTACACAACTAAAAAAGCAAAGCCCCTAAAGGAACTTTGCTTTTTTTACTATTCCTATTAAGATTATTCAAAGTGATAAAGAGGTGTACTTAAATAACGCTCTCCGTTACTTGGAATAATAGCTAGTACTTTTTTACCTGCACCTAACTCTTTAGCTACTTTAATTGCAGCACTAATCGCAGCTCCTGAAGAAATACCACCTAAGATTCCTTCTTCTTTCGCAGCACGGCGAGCATATTCAAATGCTTCTTCCGTTGTAATTTGAATAATTCCATCATATAACTCAGTATTCAAGATGCTTGGTACAAAGCCTGCACCAATTCCTTGAATTTTATGAGGGCCTGGTTTTCCACCCGATAAAACTGGAGAATCTTTCGGCTCCACTGCGTAAATCTTAATGTTTGGATATTTCTCACGTAACACTTCACCAGCACCTGTAATTGTTCCACCTGTACCGATACCAGCAATGAAAGCATCTAATCCTTCATCACCAAAAGCTTCAACAATCTCAGGACCTGTTGTTTGACGGTGAACTTCAGGGTTTGCTGTATTGTTAAATTGTTGAGGTAAGAAATAGCCTTTTTCTTTTGCTAATTCTTCCGCTTTAGCAATAGCACCTTTCATACCTTCCGGCCCTGGAGTAAGAACTAATTCCGCACCATATGCACGAAGTAAGTTACGACGCTCTAAGCTCATTGTTTCTGGCATAACAAGAATGGATTTATATCCTTTAGCAGATGCAACTAACGCTAGACCAATTCCTGTATTTCCACTTGTAGGCTCAATAATCGTATCGCCCTCTTTTAATTGACCGCTTTTTTCAGCTGCCTCAACCATTGCAAGTGCAATACGATCTTTTACACTGCTCCCTGGGTTAAAATACTCTAGTTTCAAGTAAATATCTGCGATGTTTTCTTCTGGAATTCTGTTTAATTTTACAATTGGTGTTTGACCAATTAATTCAAGTACGGAATTAGCAATACGTGCCATTTCGTTCACTCCTTCATTTTTAAATACCTAGTAAGTATATTGGTTTTATTAATTCAAAATTATCAGATTGTATAGACTATTGTCAACTATTTTCTACTTTTTTCTAGTAATTTTTACTCATTTCGCACCATAAAACCATTCAACTTCTAGTTCATCCCAAAATATTTCGCTAGATACAGATGTTTGAATATGTTCCATAGCTAATTGACGACGAATCTGTTGTTTCACTTCATCATAAGAGAATTGTTCTCCTTTAATTTTTTCATGAAGATATAGAACCGCCCAGCCTTCTTCAATTTGAATCGGCTTGCTCCAATCATTTGTTTTCATTGATGCCGCCGTCTCAATATAGACCTTTGGCACTCGTTCATTATCTTCAGAAATGAAACCCATCGCCCCGCCTTGATTAGCTGTAAACTCATCAAGAGATTTCTCCATAGCTAACACCTGAAAAGAAACGCCCTTTGTCAGCTCTTTCATTACTTTATCCGCCTCACTTTTTGTCGCTGTTGTTAAGTGAGAAATTCGATAAGTAGTCGGGATTCGAAATAAATCCTGATTGTCGTTATAATAGTTTTTTATTTCTGTTTCCGATATGCTGACATCTTTCGTCAAAATCTCTTCTAATAATAAGTCCGCTTTGATTTGAGCCTTTCTCTGGTCTTCAGACTGACTTTGTGATTGTTCGTAGGTTCCATATAAAGTTTTCATTATCTTATATTCTCGCTCAATTTCTTGGTCTGTGACGCTTACATCATATTTCTCAGCCATTTGTTTTACGACTTCCTCATCAACCATCTCTTTGAGCACATCTTTCCCATACCGTTGTTCTAACTCATTTATCCAACTCTCTCTTGAGATACCTACATCACCAATTTGAGCTACCGTTTCTCCTCCGCCAACCGTTCGAGAATTAAACATCGGCCAAATCGCAAATATGACAATCGTAATCAAATTTAACAAAGCAAGACCAGCAACCATAGATCTTAACCGCTTCTTCGACAACTATCCTTCCCCCGTTGGCCTTTATTTTGCTTCTGCCGCTAATTCCTCAAGCTCTTCTTTAGAAAATTGATATTTTTCATTACAAAAGTGACACTGTGCTTCCGCCTTACCTTCTTCTTCAATAATGTCCTGAATTTCTGCTTTCCCTAAGCTGATTAAGGCATTTGAAATTCTCTCTCTTGAACATTGGCATTGAAACGATACTGGCATTTTCTCTAACACCTTTACATTTCCTTCTCCTAAAAGTTGGTCCAAAATTTCTTCAGGCGTTAATCCTGCTTGAATCATTTTTGAAACAGGCGGAATACTCTGTAATCGATTTTCAATTTCTGTAATAGTTGAATCGTCTATTCCAGGCATTAATTGAATAATAAAACCACCAGCTGTTTGAATAGAGTTATCCGGATTCACAAGCACGCCTACACCTACTGATGACGGAACTTGCTCTGAAGTAGCAAAATAGTAAGTGAAATCTTCACCAAGCTCTCCTGATACAATCGGAACTTGGCCAGTAAAGTGATCACGTAATCCAATATCCTTTACAATCGTTAACATCCCATCGGTACCGACTGCTCGTCTTACATCCAATTTACCATGCTCATTTAAATCGAAATGAACGTGTGGATTCGTTACATAGCCACGCACTTCACCTTTTGCATTGCTATCCACTAGAATGGCACCGATTGGCCCGCCACCTTCGATTTTAATCGTGAGCTTTTCCTCACCTTTTAACATGGCTCCCATCATCAAACCCGCTGTCATAGCACGACCTAATGCAGCAGAAGCAGTTGGCCATGTATAATGACGGCGCTGAGCTTCTCCCACTGTTTCTGTCGTAGAAACGGCATACGCACGCACCTGTCCATTATATCCCAACGCTTTTACTAAATAATCTTTCACTACTTTTGCCCCTTTCCTAGCTGCCTTTAATTCTTTAATTCTTTACTTGTTCACGATTCCGCTTATAAATTAACTGAAGTCCCTTTAACGTTAAAAACGGTTCTACAATATCAATCGCCGTGGATTCATTAGCAATTAACGGTGCAAGTCCTCCTGTCGCGATAACAAGCGGCTCGATTTTACTTTGCTCCTTAATTCGAGCAACAATGCCTTCTACTTGTCCTACATAACCATATAAAATACCAGACTGCATGGCTGAAACAGTATTTTTACCAATTACACCCTCCGGACGGCTAATTTCAATTCTCGGTAGCTTCGCTGCTTTTGAATAAAGAGCCTCCGTTGAAATATTAATCCCAGGGGCAATTGCTCCACCCATATATTGTTTGTCTTCATTAATGTAACAATAAGTTGTTGCTGTTCCAAAATCCACAATAATGAGAGGGCTTCCAAATTCGTGAATACCAGCAACAGCATTCACAATTCGGTCCGCACCTACTTCACGCGGGTTTTCATATTTAATGTCTAACCCTGTCTTAATACCTGGTCCAACAACTAACGGCTTAATACCAAAATATTTCTTACACATTCTCTCTAGCGCAAACATAATAGGAGGCACAACAGAAGATATAATCATGCCATCAAATTGGTCAAAAGATAGCCCCTCATGCTGTAATAAAGATTTAATGATCATTCCATACTCATCTTCTGTCTTATGACGATTTGTCTCAATTCGCCAATGATATTTCAAAATATCATCCTCATATACCCCTAAGACTGTATTTGTATTTCCAACATCTAATACAAAAATCATCGTTCTATCCCCCTAATAAATTATTCTCCTACGTCACACTTAATCATTATTTTACACGATAATAGAAGTAAAACGAAAGTATCTTGTCATATTCTGAGAATAAGATAAGTAATTACTAAGCGAGAAAAAGGTATTCCATCTAGGAATACCTTTTTCTCGTTATACAATCATAACTTATTATCTGTATCTTTTGGACCCTTTTCTAAAGAAGGTGCTTGATTCCCTTCAAAAGGTGTCGAATCTTCTTTTTTGGCATTAATCTTTACCTTTACATCATCGTCTGAAGCAAGATTTCCATTAAGGGCTACATAATCACGATCCGGTAGTTTCCCCTCACGGTACAGACTTTGGATTTGTTCTTGGTCTAGTGTTTCCACATCAAGTAACGTTCTTGCTACTAAATCTAACTTCTCACGATTTTCTGTAAGAATTTGCTTACATCTTTCATAAGACTCATTAATGATTCGTTGTACTTCTAAATCAATTTCATAAGCAATCTTATCGGAGTAATTTTGTTCGTTATTAAAATCACGACCTAAAAATACTTGACCTTGAGAGCTTCCGAATTGAAGCGGACCTAACTTACTCATCCCGTACTCCATAACCATACTGCGAGCAATACCAGTAGCACGTTGGAAATCGTTATGAGCACCTGTACTTGCCTCACCAAACGTAATTTCTTCCGCTACACGTCCACCAAGCAAACCAACAATTTTATCCTTCAGCTCTGGCTCTGTCATAAAGAAACGATCTTCCTTCGGCAACATTACCGCATACCCGCCTGCTTGACCACGTGGAACAATCGTTACCTTATGCACCACTTCTGCATCATCCAATACTAAACCGATAATTGTATGCCCTGCTTCATGCCAAGCTACAATATTACGCTCTTTCTTAGAAATAACACGCGTTTTCTTAGCAGGTCCTGCAATAACACGGTCAGATGCTTCATCTAAGTCAGACATATCAATTGTTTTCTTATTCTGACGAGCTGCCACAAGAGCCGCTTCATTTAATAAGTTTTCAAGGTCCGCTCCAGAGAATCCTGGTGTACGTTGTGCAATAGCCTTTAGATCAACACTATCTGCTAATGGTTTATTACGAGCATGTACTTTTAATACTTCTTCACGACCTTTTACATCTGGGCGACCAACTGTAATTTGACGGTCAAAACGGCCCGGTCTTAATAACGCAGGGTCAAGAATGTCTGCACGGTTTGTTGCAGCAATCATGATAATCCCTTCATTTCCACCAAAACCATCCATTTCAACAAGCAATTGGTTAAGCGTTTGTTCACGCTCATCATGCCCGCCGCCAAGTCCTGCACCACGTTGGCGTCCAACAGCATCAATTTCGTCAATAAAGATAATACACGGCGCATTTTTCTTAGCATTTTCAAACAAATCACGCACGCGCGAAGCTCCTACTCCGACAAACATCTCAACGAAATCTGAACCACTGATAGAGAAGAATGGAACACCCGCTTCACCAGCTACTGCTTTCGCAAGTAATGTTTTACCCGTACCAGGAGGCCCCACTAAAAGCACCCCTTTTGGTATACGAGCACCTAGCTCAGCGAACTTTCGAGGGTCTTTTAAAAATTCAACCACTTCGACAAGCTCCTGCTTCTCTTCATCTGCTCCTGCTACATCATTGAAGCGAACTTTCTTCTTATCATCATTGTATAGCTTCGCTTTACTTTTCCCAAAGTTCATTACACGGCCGCCGCCGCCACCTTGAGCTTGGTTAAGTAAGAAGAAAAAGAGAATGAAGATGATAACAAATGGAATAATTCCTGTAAAGAACGTTACCCAACCACTTGTTTTTTCCGCAGGTTTTACATCAAATTTTTCAATTCCTTGCTTGTCAACAATCTCACCAATTTTTGCTTGATAATATTCATTTGGTGGGATATATGTTACAAAATATTGACCTTCTTTATACCCTTCAAGCTGCCCTATAATTTCATAAACGCCACTTTCAGGCTGCATGGTTAATGATTTTACTTTCCCATCTTCCAAGTTTTTATAAAGCTGGTCTTGGGTAATAGTCTCAGTCGGTTCATTGTTATTGTTAAAAATACTAACAATCCCAATAATGACCAAAAAGATCAATAAATAAAATATCGTATTACGGAAGATCCGATTCATACCCTACCTCCTCCCATGAGTCAACAAACTATAGTAAATAGTATCATAGAAAATTATTCGTTTACAATATTTTAACACCGCTGTTTTTATTGGTGTTCAGCTGAATCAGCTGTTGTAAATCTCAGGCTTTAATACGCCGATATAAGGTAGATTACGGTATCTTTCTGCATAATCCAAGCCATAGCCAACAACAAAGGCATCTGGCACGATAAAACCTGCATAATCTGGTTTTATATCTACTTTTCTTCCTGTAGGCTTATCTAACAATGTCACGATTCTGACCGATTTAGCTTTGCGGTATCGGAATAATTCCGCCAAGTAGCTTAATGTTAAACCGCTATCAATAATATCTTCAATAATCAAGACATCTCTGCCTTCTACAGATGCGTTCAAATCTTTAACGATTTTCACTTCACCGGAAGATACAGTCGAGTTACCATAGCTTGAAACATCCATGAAGTCCATTTCTAAATGGGTATCCATTCTTTTTAATAAGTCACTCATAAACGGCAGAGCTCCTTTTAACACTCCAACAGCTAATGGAAATTTATCTTGGTAGTCACTTTCAAGCTGTACTGCTAATTCCTTAATTTTACTTTGAAGTTCTTCCTCCGTTATTAACACTTTTTCAATGTCATTTTTCATGGTCATTGTTATTAATTGCCCCCTATGAAGAATTAAGCTTTCTTATATTGTAAATAAATTAAAGACGATTCATCGATTACACTTTCTGATTCTATGTAGGATTTTTTTAGACCCGGAAGCCAAATGATGTGTCCCATTCCATCGACAACAATAGGCCAATCATTTCGTTTAAAAATAGGGACCTTCTCATCAATAAAAATATCCTTTATTTTCTTTGTCCCGCCTAAACCTTTGACTTTCATGCGATCCCCCGTATGTCTTGTACGGACCGTTAAAGGAAAAGTAACCATCGAGTAAGGAATAATACAAGAATCATTTCCACTTATAGCAGGGATGTCTCCTTCTATATACTGTGCTTTAATCTTATATCCATTCGGAAGAAACGTATCACCAGGAATTTGTAATAAAAGGGAATAATTCACGGTTTCCCGTTTAAAAAAACGAAAGGTACATATATGATACGATTTTTCTACAATGAGGCCCTCCGGAAGATGCAATTCAGCAGATGGTTGAGGATTCAAAAATAAAGCTAAAAGCTGATCAATATGTAGTGCTGAAAGCGATGATGGTCTATCTAAGTAAAGATAATTTAATATTAGTTGAATCGCTCTCCTTTGTAAAGGCTTAGGCATCGCAAGTATGGAATCAATCTGAATAGATGCATAACCTTTCTCTTTTTTCACCCAAATCCCATCCATTTTTTTCAAAACCAAGTCGTGCAAAAAAGCTTCATCTTCGTAAATTTCTTCACTGAAACGTTGAAATTGTTCATGAACAAGCGGATTTTCTTGCTTTAAAAAAGGCAATACCTCATGTCGAAAGCGATTTCTTACATAATCGTTTTTGGCATTACTAGGATCTATCCTCGGCTGCAAGTAATGAGTCCTAGCATATTCATAAATATCTGCCTTTGTTACAGCAAGAAATGGTCGAACAATTTCCGCATTCTTGAACGGACGTTTCAGTGGAATACCAGCTCTCGCTGTTCCGGTTGCTCCCCTTGTCATACGCATCAGCATCGTTTCTACTTGATCATCACCGTGATGACCAAGAACAAGCGTCGAACACCCGTATTTCTTCATCAATTCTGCAAAAAATTCAAAGCGTAATTTCCTTGCAGCAAGCTGCGTGCTCTCACCTGTCTGTTTCATATGTGCCGGTACATCGATTCGACACCCTTCAAATACAATGTCCCATTCTTTACAAATCTTCTCTACAAACAAATAATCTTCATAAGACTCTTCTCCGCGAAACATGTGATCAACATGGGCCACAAAAAGGTCCCACTCCATCACCTTCTGCAATTGTTTCAGAACATGTAACAATACAAGTGAGTCAGGGCCTCCTGAAACCCCTATTAATAGCTTTGCATTCTTTTCTATTAACTTATGCTTATGAATGACATGAAGCACTTTATGCTGTAACATACTCTCTTCCTTCTTTGTTGACAGTCTGCCCATCTCCCTCTATGTATACGATTCAACAGGCAAATTGTTTCAATTTTTTTGTATATAATTTACTATATCATAACAATTGATCATACATGTAAAGAGCGTACAACAAAGAAATAACTGCTACAAGGACAAACGTTTCCACAAAGTGACCTTTCTTTTTTTGTCTTGCCTTTTGCTGCAGACGACTTGCTTGTTTTGTTGATTGAGTTGGTTTAGTTTTTTGCACTTTTTGCGTTTTGGGAATGGGTTGATCACTTGGTTGACTTAAAATAGTAATTAAATCTTGGCGCATTTCTTCTGCTGATGTATATTTCCCAAGCAATGCTTTTTCCAACATCTTTCGATAGGGCTTCAATACTTGCTTCTGAATAATTCGCTCTTTTAATTGCATGTACCCTTCCCCTTTTTTAGAAAAGCGAGTTGGATAAGCAGCATTAAGCATAATCATCGCTACAGCAAACAAGTCATATGATGGATCTGCTTTACGGGAACCTAACCCCCAGTATCCCCTATCAAAAAATTCGGTAAACTCTTTAATAGCACGGCCTATCGCTGTTGTTCCTCCTACATCGACACAACGTACTCGGTAAGCAGGCATGGAGACAATTAAATTCTCCGGTTTTAAATCCCCAAACACCCAGCCATGTTTATGTAATTCCACTAAACTCGTTAGAAGCTGAAGCATAAGCACACCAATCCAAGCTGCTCCCTTCTTCTCTATAAACTCTAAAAGCCCTTCGCCTTTAATATACTCCATTACATAAAACGGCAAAGTAGAACCTTGTCGCTGAAAATCATCCGCTTCCAAAAAATAAGGTCCAATGGCAGACCCATGGACCTTAGAAAAGGATTTAAGAGTATTCATCTCAGAAATAATGGACGTACCATTGTCACTTAGTTTTAAGGCAAATGGCTGATTTTTACTTTCAACTAAGTAGACAACTCCATTTGCACCGTATCCTAACTCCTTGATAACTGTGTACTCATTTGCATTCCATTTTCCGGTAATGCGATCACCTTTTTTAAGTTTACATTGAGTCCTCATAGTATTGTTCATCATGTGATAATAAGCCCCTTAATGAACGCTTTTTATTAAAATATGATAATGCTTCACGAATGGCTGGACCTGTTGGCGTAATCCCTCCTGTTGTTAACTTCGGAAAGATTTTTGATAATGCATTAAGCTCTGGCGTCCATTCTAGTAATTTTTCAACATCTTTCTTTTTCCCGGGAAATACAAAAACAGAAAAGCGATTTTCACCTATTCTTGCATTCATACTGAGTGATAAGTCGAGCAGCGAATCCTTTACTGTAGGCAATTTATGCTTCATGCTGGCACTTGTATCCACAAGCACTAATACTTCAAGCTTACTCGTTTCTCCAAGCTCATCGACCACCTCCATCACTTCTCCCCGTGTATCCGGCGGTAAATCCTCAAGCTTCTTAGACTCTCCTAATATGTGCTTAAGCTCTCGATTAATCACCCCTTGTATCGTTTGAGTCATCGCTTTTTGTGTTACCATTTGAACAGTTTGTGATAATTGCTGTGCATACACAATTTGACTTACACCACCACCTGATAACGCAATATTTTCAATTTCTTTTATCCCTTTTTCATCAATGACATCATTTTCTACAACACCAATCACATTTACTGTAATCCCCCGCTCGCGAGCCAATGCTGCCATCGCTGCAGGATCTTCCCCTTGATTTGAGCAACCATCCGTAATGAGCAATATTTGACGCAATGTTCCTGCTTCCATGTGTCAGTCTCCCTTCTTTCAGTCTTTTAACATAATTGACTAAAATAGGGTTATTTATACAAACTATCACTGCGCTTTTTTACGTTTAGATGCGACCGGAATAGATGCCCACTTCGGTGTATTGTGCATAATTTTCGCTGTCACAATCGTCATGTCATCGTCAATTACTCCTTTCGTTCGAATGACTTCTTCTAAAATTAAATCGGAAATCTCTTGTGGATCATCTGTTTTCAGCTCTTTAATTTTCCGCTTCATCCAAAATTCAATATTTTCGATATGATCTGGTCCTTCAAAAATACCATCGCTCATCATGATCAGCACATCGCCTGCTTTCAGCTGTTCTGATACTACATCTACATCAAAGTCTTCAATAATCCCCATTGGTAAGTTACTAGATTCAATTTTAATAATTTTATCTCCTCTTTTTATGAAACTCGGAATCGAACAGACTTTTAAAAATTTTGCTTTAGCATCTTGTAAATCAATCATGGCTAAATCCAGCGTTGAAAAAATTTCATCGGTCGTGCGGAGAGATAATACGGAGTTTACTGATTTAATAGCAATCTTCTCTTCAATCCCTGACTGTAAAAACTTTTGTAACAGCTTTAATGTTTCCATGCTTTCGAAATGTGCTCTTTCTCCGTTACCCATTCCATCACTAATAGCTACTGCATATTTACCACTCCCAATCTCAAGTGTTGTATAGCTATCTCCCGAAACAAGACCGCCCCCTTTGGCCGCATGAGCAACACCCGTTTCAACTACAAACTTTTTAGCTGAACGAAAAACGACTTCGCATTCCCCAGCTGGATTCGTTGCACATTGCTCTGAATGAACAACTACAGTTTCTCCTAATATATCTGATAGCATTGGTGCTATTAACTTTTCACACTCTCCTCTCCCTTGGCAGTAAGGTACTCTCATTTCAATATCGACATTCCCTTGATCTAAGTTATAGATTTCAATATGGCCAATATGAAGGCCAAAATCTTGAATCGCCTCCATAATTAATTCTTCATGTTGATGATGGCTTTGCCTTTCTCTTTGAATTTCTTTAGCGAAGTCCTCCATAACTGCGGATACTCCCCGCAATTGATCTGCAACTAATCTTCTGCTCTCCCTTACCTTTCTTTTTAATTTTTGATTAGCCTCATAAAAAGTAAGCTCATGTGCAATGGCCGCAATGACTCTAGGACCTGAGCGACAATATTTCCCCCACTCATTCGCCGTTTTTTGTGGAAGCTGCCCATCATTTTCACTAAGTTGATACATAATTTCGTGCATGCCTTCATAAGTTGTATTAAAGTTCTTCACCCAACATTGTTCTTTTCTAAAGCACATTTGACACGTCTTTTCAGTCACATTCCCTAAAAAGTAATCAAATTCTTTTTCTTCTTCCTCCTTTATTCCATATTCATCTATTTGCGAGAAACTGTTAGACAGAGCTTCAAACACGTGAGAAAATTGCTCGACTCGTTGAGCTGTTACATCACGAACTTTACGAGCATATTGCTGTTGCTCATCCATATGCTCTGTCGTCCCAGGGATATGTTTGGAAATTTTATGAATTAATGAAGTGGGAGTTAAGAGAAATAATGCGACTGCAATTAATGATTCATAGAGAGTAATCATAATATTGCTTGTCCCTTCACCGTATAAACCAATTAACAGCGTCGCAATTAATAAACCAATTGCAACCCCGGCTTTTTTCCCTTCCTTTAATAGGCCCCCAAGTAAACCTGCAAAAGCAAGTAAACTCATCTGATAGAGACTAGCTATACTCGCTAAACTAAATATTAAACCTGTGACGACTCCTACGGTTGAACCGATAGCCGCACCACCTGCCAGTCCAAATAAAAGTACAAGGTATCGTGAAAGAACATGGTCTAATGATATATCATAAAAGACCCAACCTATCGTTCCTGTCATCACAGAAGCCAGCAAAATAATAATGCTAATAATTTCTTCTGTTTTTAACGTTGGTGATCTTTTTCTAATCGATAGAAGTGGAATAGATTGAATAAAGATTAACGTTAAAATCATCGCTAATCCCGCTTCAACGCCAATCATCATAAGATCGTAGAGTTGAATGGATTGAAAGATAAGATAGTGCTCGGCTAAATTAACCAAGAATAAGGAAGTAAATACATACAGTGCGATTGTCTTAAATTGCCCCTCGATATCCGGCTTCCTTATTTTATGAAGGATAAGGAATAAAAAGACCGATGCAAAGATGACAAGACTGTTAGAATAATGAAGAGTGAGAGCTCCTGCCAGTAAACCAATGAGAGCTAATGGTGCATGATCTCTTCGTATTAAGAAAACAGCTGCGAAAAACGGTAGTGCAAATGGAGCTAGTTGTGACAGAATTAAGGCTCTTCCTAAAAGAAAGCCAATAATAGCTACTGGAATTCCTTTATTTGAAAATAAATCTTCCATTTTAACCTGCAGCTTTTGAAACCAATTAATAGCCCCTGCCTTCACATTCTTCAGCTGAACTTCACCTAAAGGCTCTATTAAGCTTCGATTCACTTTTTCCATTACACACACTCCTATCCTTCTTAGTGTGTTTTATTATAAAGAGTGCTTGTTCAATTTTTTGTCATAATTTTAAAAGTGACTATAAAAAATGTTCGACGCAATTCTCCTTGAACATCCACATGTATACAGGTTTTTAAAGGCGTATGGGCCTTTTCCAAACATTCACATCCATTTCTTATTCAAAATGCCCCTTTTTTTAGCTGATTTTCGCAAAAAATCATTAGTATATTTTTCCTAATGCTAGAAAACGACAAAAGGTTAATTTTTTATTGACAATTTTATAAGGCGATTGTAAGATATATCTTGTGCTCAAAAAGAGTATCATGGCGGTGTAGCTCAGCTGGCTAGAGCGTACGGTTCATACCCGTGAGGTCGGGGGTTCGATCCCCTCCGCCGCTATCTTTCATTTTTTTAAATAGGCCCCTTGGTCAAGCGGTTAAGACACCGCCCTTTCACGGCGGTAACACGGGTTCGAATCCCGTAGGGGTCATCGTCAAAGATGCCTTAGGCTCATTCTCTATTAATAGAAGAAAGCCTAAGGCATTTTTTATAGCTTTATAAAACAGATTTATAGAAAGTTCGACCATAAAAAAACAAGCCCTTTGAGGCTTGCCTTTATATAAAATATGAAATGGTTTCACAGGATCATTGCTAGAATATGATTTTCAGCAGCAGTCTACCCGCGTCTTCCTCCTCTACCTCCCCGTTTTGTTTCGGTATTGCGTTTGAGGGAAGATAAGCGGTCTTCACTATCTTTTAAGAACTTTGCCATTTTTGTCTCAAAAGTTTCCTTTGGACGGAAATTATCTTTAGAACGAAAATCCTTAGAACGGTCATTTCCTCTATTTTGGCGCGGACGTTGTGAATAAGATGATTGTCCTTCTGGACGATCTTTTGCTTTCTTAATAGATAAGCCGATTTTACCATCCTTCTCAACATTAATGACCTTTACCTCTACAGCATCGCCTACTTTAAGGTGATCATTAATATCTTTTACATAGTTATCAGCTACTTCACTGATATGGACAAGTCCCGTTGCACCTTCAGGTAATTCTACGAACGCACCAAAATTTGTAATGCCTGTTACTTTACCTTGTAACTTGCTGCCTACTTCGATTGACATAAAAAAAATGTTCCTCCTTAGAAATGTTCAAAATCGCTTCACTATCTATTATAATACGAAAGGAAAAAAACAGTGTCAATATTAGTCACTGTCTTCATTATTTTTTGGTAAATTAAAAATAATTTCTCCCTCTTCTGATAAGAAGTAATCCCGTCTTACGATTTTCGCTATATACTCATCATCATTCAGCCTTACAATTTGTTCCTTAAGTACCTTTTCTTCCTTCTTAAGCGCCGCTAATTCGCTATCGATTTTTTCCTTCTGTTGGGCTTTTTCATTCAATGCAGCATTTTGAGATACAATAGTCACTACAGCAAAAATGAAAAAAACGAACAAGCAGATTCCATATAGCGTTAATCGCCGCCTTAACCCGCGCTTCTTTTTCTTCATGGACTGAGCTTTTTTTTCTTGTTGGGCAACATACTCATTTTCCATTTTTGTTACGTTTATTTTGCGGAGGCCCTTCATTCCCTTCCACCTCAATCTTTTTCTTTTCTCCACTTATTAAAGAATGTCTTTATTACATTCTTGCATTTCATTAAAATTCCTGTCAATTTTTTATAAAACTTTACGACCTTTTTTGTAACAGTATCCGGCAGCATTTTCCACAGTTTTATCAAAACCCACTGAAGCGGTTTAAAAATGATCCGTAAAATAAGGAAAATAAACTTACCTAGCCACTTTAGACAAACAAATATCATTTTGAAAATGCCTATACACAAGGTGAAAATTGTGACTGCTATCCATTTTATCGGAAGGAATAGTAAATAGTGAAATGCCTTTAATGTAAATTCGTATAATTTAATTACGATAGTAATAAGCATTTCTAATCCGCGTTGATAAATATTTTTAAATAAGGCTTGGTAAGCAGAGAAGCCGCATAATAAAGCAAGAAATAAATAAAAGCGAAATTCCCCTTCATTCACTAAAAATAGAACATAAAAAATGAGTAACCCTTGGATCACCCAAAATAACACATCGTGAATAAATACAATCCAGCGCTTTCGTTCAGCACGTTTTAAAAATCGGCTATACGTATCGAGGGCAGCTCCAAAAAAACTGCCCATCCCTACCATTACTAGTAACGTATAAAATTGCGTTGTTAACGTCATTTGAATAACTTGCCAAAGAAGCCTTTAGCTTTCTCCCCTGAATGTTCATCCAAATAAACAAGGTCAAAGATTTTCCCTTTAATTGAGACAATACCTTTATCCACGTCTAAATTCTTCATCTGTAAATTTTGCCCGCGGATCGAGAGAAATCCCATCGATGTTTCAAGCAAAAATTCTTCATTATCAAAACTTTCTACTTGCTTCACACCTGTAATATCTAGTAAGCGTCGACCTCTCATCGTCACATCATGTTCTGGTACAGTTCCTTTAGAATAGCTTGAGTTCGGGTCTACATATTGGCTCATTCTCATCCCTCACAATAACACTAGTTTTCTAAAAATGTATGTAGGGATGAAGAGAAATAGAACAAGCCTCCTTTTACTGTTCACTTCCTAGCTTTTCTTCTTTTACGACTGTATACATTTCTGCAGCCGCTTCCTTCTTTGTTGTCTCTTGAATTTTATCAATGCGAACCGTAACAAGTTTTTGTCCAAAGCGAACCGTCAGTTCATCTCCTTCTTTTACATTCGAGCTCGCCTTCGCTTGTACTCCATTAATGGAAATACGGCCTTGATCGGCCACCTCCTTGGCTAACGTACGGCGCTTAATTAAACGTGATACTTTTAGAAACTTATCTAATCTCATTGACATAGCAGATTCCTCCTTCTCTTACAATCCTTTTTTCTTTGCCTCATCCCAAAAATGATCAAGCTCAGCCAATGTATAATCCGAAAACTTTTTCTTATCTTGGCGAACACAATCCTCAATATAAGTAAAACGGCGGTAGAACTTTTGATTTGCTCGGTATACAGCTTCCTCGGGCTCGATTTTATAAAAGCGCGCCACGTTAACGAGTGCAAAAAATACATCGCCCAGTTCATCTTGAATGTGGGTAATATTTGGCGTTTGGCGTTTTATTTCTGCCTCGACTTCTTCTATTTCTTCACGAACTTTCTGCCATGCTTCTATTGCTTCATCCCAATCAAACCCAACTTTTGCCGCTCGCTTTTGATACGCTTCTGCACGCATTAAATTTGGCAAGGATTTCTCTACATCTGCCAGTAAAGAAACAAACTCTTCTGCTTGTTCTCCCTTTTCTTCTTCCTTAATTTTTTGCCAATTGACAACAACCTCTTCTTCTCCACTTACTTGAATATCACCAAATACATGTGGATGACGACGAATCATTTTTGCAGAAATACTTTCGACAACATCATCGACCGTAAACATGCCTTCATCTTCTCCAATTTGTGCATGAAGCATTACTTGCAGAAGAACATCTCCTAATTCTCCAATCATTGCCTCATCATCTTGCTCATCAATGGCATCAATTAGTTCATAGGCCTCTTCGATTAAATATTTCTTTAAACTCTCATGTGTTTGCTTCTGGTCCCACGGACAGCCATTCGGCCCTCTAAGCTTAGCAATAATTTGACGCAGCTTAGAAAACTCACGATATTGCAATTCGTCTTCTTTAACCGGTGGCACATATACACTCGTTAAATTACTTAACTCCATTTGACGGTCCAGCTCATATAATGGAACCTTCGTTACTTTTTCCTGTGTGCTCCCTGCAGCTGTCACGATATATACATTATAATCATCCGGAAGCTTCTCCATCAGCGTCAGCTTCACTTCGGAAGCAGTAAACATATCGTATACTTGTCCAATAATCATATGTTGAGTAATCTGCAATTCATCCCGATGAAGAGCCGTTCCATCCAGTAATTGAAATCCCTCAATAGGATCCACTTTTACCGCCTGAAACAACGCATCTAAAAAGCTTTGTCCCCCTTCTACCTGAATGGTAATACCGCGCTCCGGACCTTTTTCTAATAGTAATTGCACGGTTTTTTCTGCAACCATTGGATGTCCTGGTACTGCATATAAAATAGGTTGAGTGGAAGCCTTTTGTAAAAGCGTTTCGGATATTTCCTCATAAACAGCTTCAAATCCATTATGCTTTTCATAAACGGCATCAAAGCTAATAAACTTCACCCCTTCAGCTTTTAACTCTTCAATAGCGGGATGATCCATTGTTCGAACCAAGCACGTCTTTTCCTTCTTAAGCTTCTTATAAATCCCGAGTGGGAGCTGATTCAAATCCCCCGCGCCTAGACCAATGATTGTAATCATATTTGTCATGTTATTCATTACTCCTATTCCATTTATTCAATCGCTCTAATTGATTACCAAATGGTAAAAGCATCAATTCGTCTTGTTTAAACAAGCCTGTACGTAAGATAATAACACCAAAAACAAGTGCACCAAGAACAACACCAAACAGCGCTTGAATTGTAGCCATCATTCTTGTTTCACTTGGAACAAGCCAATCCGCTGCCATATTAAATCCCCATAATGTACATGCCATACATCCAACACTAAGCATAACAATTCCTATATCTTTTCCTATCCATAATGATTGTTTCACATCATTTTTTAAGACGCAAGAAAAACCAATTGTCATTCCTAACAAGGAAAGAACAGTTGCCACAGCGGCTCCATTTATATGATAATGAGGAATCAGCCACACATCTAAGAACCACTTTCCGACAACTCCTGCTGCCACAATGAATATAGGGGCTATATAGTGTCCTAAGCTTTGAATGACAGCAGCCATGGTCATAATAAGGGATGAAAGTACAATCGATACGGAAAAAATAGCGAGTGTCACTGAGCCAAGACCATCGGTATATAACATCTTATTCACAGGTTTGATTAGACAAATAAGTCCTACTGTTGCAGCTGAGCCAATCATAAGGCTTACGCGCAATGATAATCTAATTTTTGAAAGCAGCTCCTGTTCATCTTGATTCTTACCATACCTTGCAATCAATGGAACAAGTGCTAACGAGAGTGAGTTCGCTACAACCGTCCCTAATTGAAGCAGCGGTTGACCACGATCATATATCCCCTTCCACTCTTTTGCTGTCATCTCAGCAATTCCAGCTTGTCTTAGTAAAGCATATAAATGCAGTGAATCCACCAACTGAAGGAAAACGAGGATTAAACTAGATATACAAAAGGCCAAGCCTTGAAATATTAATACTTTCATAATCAGCGGAAATTGTCGAAGCTGAAGTGCATTAAACTGAACTCTTTTCCTTTTTTTATATCGCACAAAAAAAATCAGTAAAAGAATAAGCCCCATTAGTCCCCCTGTGATTGAACCGAAAATAGCTCCTGCTCCTGCATCATACAAAGAATACCCTTGATGAATCAAGATGGGTGTAAGAACAAGAATAGTAAGCACACGAACAAACTGCTCAGCAACTTGTGAACTTGCTGTTGGGAGCATCTCATGATTTCCTTGAAAATATCCACGAAAGACGGCGGCTAAAGGCATCAATAAGTAGGACAGAGACAAAATCCTCAGCAGTTCAGCTAAACGAGGATCTGCCATTTTATTTGCTAACCAATCCGCTCCTAAAAAAAGACTCGTGGAACTCACGAGCGCGATTACACCTAACATAAGAAAAGAGGCAGCCAATATATCCCTTTGAGCAAACTTTCCTTCAGCAATAAGCTTTGAAATAACGATAGGAAAACCGAGTGTCGACAATGTAAGCATAATTCCGTAAAACGGATATACTTGCTGGTATATGTAAAAGCCGATGTCCCCTACAATATTTTGATAAGGTATTCGATAAGCTGCGCTTAATACCTTTACCATAATAGCCGCAATACTTAAAATAAATGCACCGCGAAAGAACTCCTTCGATGCTGAATACGGCTGATTAACCATGCTAATACCCCACTTCATTTCTATGTGGTTGTTATTATAGCATATTTTAGCAATCAAAAAGCAGCTCCAGTCAAGTGGGCAGCTTGCTTAACTTAGACATTTTTATTCTTTCTTAATCTACAGAAAAAGGACAGCTCTATATCGCTGTCCCTTCTCCTTATTTAATCAATAGCCTGTCTAACTCTTATTTTATTGCTCCATTTGACGTGCAAGGAAGCTAGCCGCTGTCTCAACAGATTTTTGCTCTACATCGCCTACTGCCGCTTCTTTAGCAAGAATCAAAACAGCACCGATCGGATCACCGTTGGCAATAATTGGAGCCACTGCATATGATTGCACTTCTTCATGAATGCCATCGACGAATGAAATTTGACCTTTTGGAGAAGCAATTGTAGAATTGCGATCTTCCATAATCTTCTCAACTAGTTCACTTACACTTTTATTTAAATACTCTTTCTTGGAACCACCTGCTACAGCGATGTATGTATCACGGTCGCATATTAATACAGGATTCCCTAAACTATCATATAGCGCTTCCGCATATTCTTTAGCAAAGTCACTTAATTCACTAATCGGCGAATATTTTTTCAAAATTACTTCTCCGTCACGATCGACGAAGATCTCCAAAGGATCTCCTTCACGAATACGCAAAGTTCTTCGGATTTCTTTCGGAATTACGACTCTTCCTAAATCATCAATTCGGCGAACAATACCAGTTGCTTTCATCTTATGTTGCCTCACTTTCATCTAAATTGATTTGGATGTATATCTTAGTAACTATTGTGCGGAGCGCTATAGCACTAGTATTTTACTAATGGAAAGTTCTATACATATTGAAGAAATATTTCTTTCCTATATAGATTATTCTAAATGAGTAACTAAGACAGAGTCGGTTGTTCCGATTAATTTTTTTCCGCTATTTGTACTTCTTGTTTGGCCTGCTGAAGTCCTTCCACAAGTTCAAATAACACCTTAAACCATTTAGATTGCTCGATACCCTTCGTATGAACAGCCAGCTTTAAGCATTTCCCTTCCATACCTAAGCTAATCATTCTACTATGTTTCGCGGTAAGCTCGCTCACCTGTTTTAAATTAACTTTTTGTGTATCGTTTTCTGAAAATAAGATGGTAATAACCTGTTTTAATTGTTTAATGCTTTCAATACCAGCTTTCATTGCATAAACTTTCATTTCAGCCATTAAAAATAAATAATGAACTTCTTCTGAATATTCACCAAAACGGTCTCTCATTTCCTCTTGCAGCTCTTTCACTTCTTCAATTGAAGTAATGCCTCTAAATCGTTTATACATCTCGATTTTTTGATGACCATCAGCAATATAGGCATCTGGTATATAGGCGTCTACTTCAATATCCATATCCAGTGATACTTTTTCTTCTGCCGGTTGCTCATTACGTTTTGCTTCTACAGCTTCTTTTAACATTTGCGAATACAAATCAAAGCCGACCGAATCAATAAATCCATGCTGTTGGGCTCCAAGCAAGTTCCCCGCTCCACGAATGGATAAGTCGCGCATCGCAATCTTGAATCCGGAACCAAGTTCAGTAAACTCTTTAATCGATTGCAGGCGTTTTTCAGCTACCTCGGTTAGCACTTTATCTTTTCGATACGTAAAGAAAGCATACGCCACTCGATTTGAACGTCCAACTCGACCGCGAAGCTGATACAGCTGGGAAAGACCCATTCGATCTGCATCATACACAATTAACGTATTTACGTTCGGAATATCAACACCGGTTTCAATAATCGTCGTACTTACTAATACGTCGTATTCTCCCTCTAAGAAACCAAACATCACGGCTTCCAATTCCTGCTCTGTCATTTGGCCATGCGCAAATGTCACACGAGCATCAGGAACGAGCATAGCAATTTCCTCTGCTTTGCGCGCAATATCTTCCACACGGTTATAGAGGAAATAGACTTGACCATCTCGAGCCAGCTCTCGCTCAATAGCCTCTTTCACCAATCCTCCATTATACTCCATCACATAGGTTTGAATAGGGAAACGATTTTCTGGCGGTGTTTCAATAACCGATAAGTCTCGAACTCCGAGCATCGACATATGAAGGGTACGAGGAATCGGCGTTGCTGTTAACGTCAGCACATCCACATTCGTCTTCAATTGCTTGATTTTTTCTTTATGCGTCACTCCAAAACGTTGCTCTTCATCGATAATTAAAAGGCCTAAATCATGATATTGAATATCCTTCGATAAAATCCGGTGTGTACCGACAACGATATCAACAGTACCTGTCTTCAGGCCTTTTACCGTTTCTGTTTGTTGCTTTCTCGTTCGAAAACGACTCATCAAACCTATGGAAATCGGGAAATCCTGAAAACGTTCTCGTAATGTTTCATAATGCTGTTGAGCTAAAATCGTTGTTGGAACAAGAAAGGCTACTTGTTTTCCATCTGCAATCGCTTTAAAAGCAGCACGAATAGCCACTTCTGTCTTCCCGTACCCTACATCGCCACAAAGCAAGCGGTCCATCGGTCTTTCCCGCTCCATATCTTTCTTAATTTCAGCGATTGACCGCAACTGATCTTCCGTTTCATTGTATAAAAAGGATAATTCAAACTCTCTTTGCATATCTCCATCCGGTGAGAATGCGAACCCTTTTGCCGCTTCCCGCTCGGCATACAATTTAATCAAGTCGTCTGCGATATTTTGCACAGAGGAGTGAACCTTACTTTTCACTCGTTTCCACTCTGTTCCACCCAGTTTGTAAAGCTTCGGTTCTTTCCCTTCCGAACCGACATACTTCTGAACAAGGTCAATTTGATCAACAGGTACATACAACTTATCGTCTGCTTGATAACGGATATGGAGGTAGTCTTTATGAACGCCATTAATAACTAATGTTTCAATCCCTAAATACTTCCCAATTCCATGATTCACATGAACAACATAGTCGCCTACTTTTAACTCAGAATAACTTTTAATTCGTTCTGCATTCGATAATTTCTGCCTGCGACTCGATTTTTTCGCCCTTTTATTAAATAGCTCCGTTTCTGTAATAATCACGATTTTTTCCATCGTCATTTCAAAACCACTATTTAAACTACCACGCAAGATTTGAACTTGGCCTGGCTGTAAATGACTAGAATCCTTTAATTCAGCAGCTTCGATATCGTAATCTGCCAGCACCCCCTGAATCTTCTTCATCCGTTCCTCATCCTGACCAAGAATCACAACGGTGTACTGTCCTTTTTTCCAATGCTCAACCTCTGCTTTAAATACATTCATTTGTCCATAAAAGTTCTGCATTTGCTTACAAGCCACGTTCACAATATTCTGTGGGTTTGTATGCGGTACATGGCGTAAAAACAATGATAAATAAATGAATGGATAAGAAGAATGCGTAATTAAACTCGGCAGGTCATGAGCTAGCTTCACATCATGAACAATTTTCCCCTCACCTAATAAATCGGTGTACCACTGGGCTTCTTCTTTCTCTAATGATTCATTAATTTCTTGAATCCGGCTGATTTCATCCAAAAGAACAATTCCATCGCCAGGAAGGTAATCTATTAAACTAGCCGGTTTATCGTACGCTAAACTGAAATACTTAAAAATTTGATCCGGCTTCTGTCCTTGTTTTAATTGCTCTAATTCATGCCCCACTGTCTCAGCAAGCTGTTCCTTCACTTTATCATCTTTAAACTTTTTCAAACTCTTACTTAAGTTGCTTTCAAGCTTTGTCATTATATTATTAAGATGTTCATCTTCTAGTAAAGCTTCACTTACTGGTCCAACTGTCACTCGAGAAAGCTTTTCAATAGAACGTTGATCATCAGAAGAAAATGTTCGAATCGACGTAATCTCTGTATCAAATAATTCAATTCGAATTGGATTCATTTCGGTAATCGGATACAAATCAATAATCCCACCGCGAATACTACATTCACCTGGTGAAGAAACCATCTCCGTACGACTATATCCCATAGTAATTAATTTATGTAATGTTTCCTCCAGCTCAATATCAGCCCCCACTTGAAAGGACAGCTGATACTTCTTCCATACCTCTTTTGGTGAAAGGAACTTACGAATACCAGGAATCGGGACAATAACAACGCCTTTCTTCCCTTGCGACCAAAAATTTAATGCCTCTACTCGCTGCGCCCTTAATTCGGGGCTAGCAACACTTAAATCTGCTGCAATTAACTCATTTGCAGGAAACACATAAAGCTCTTCTTCCGGAATAAAATTCAACAAATCCTCTTGAAATTTTTGTGCTTGTAGAAGATTATGTGTCACTAACAAAATGGACTTATTCGTTTTCTCATAGATAGATGCCACAAGCATCGACCTTGATGAACCCGTTAAGCCAGAAACCAATTGTTCCTTTAATCCTTCATCAATACCCGCTATTAACGAATGGACATTATCGTGCTTGGAGAACAAATTTTGTAATCCATTCACCATCTTTGCCCCTCCTCCCTATAAAATCAAAATTATGCTTTTTTCTATCCAATCATTTACCCTGTTTACTTTGTTATAGAAGGCTTTTCGCTTTTAGCTTATTTCATGGAGCAAAGCTAAAATGTGCCAAAAATTATAAAATCACCAACACGGCTTCACACAGTCAATATACTAACTGAAAGAATCCTTTATATAATGCTATTGATTTTTTGCAATATTAGTAAATGAAAACAAACGGAAAAATGCTTTGGAATTTATCCAAAGCTCCTCCCGCTTAATGAATAATATAATCGTTTTGATATAACTCTGGATTTCTTTGCAATGATTCGTAACAATCTTCGCAAATCGACTTAACCTGAATGTTTCCAGAGGAGTCATAAACGATCATCTCTTGCCTTTCTTCATCACTCAGCTGGTTAAACCCTAACTGTGCCGCTTGTATCTGCTGTTCTTCAATAGTGCCCAGCTTGATTCCACAATGACGGCAATGATAATGGAGAGCCATATAGTAACCCCCTATACTGTATTGCCATTAGTATGAACAGAAATAAGGGATTTTTATTCATTAAGCAAGAAAGATATTTTTCCTCATACATTATTGATTATATACATTCATTACTTGTAAAAAAGGCGTCTTTAACCAAGCTTCACATGCATTAGCGCTTTTTTCAATGGTGTTCATAATATCGGGCCATTCCTCAGATGTAAATTTCCCCAATACATAATCTGAAATAGCCATCAGTCCAGACGGCCGACCAATACCAATCCGAATTCGGTTAAAGTTTTGTGTACCAAGATGAGCAATGGTTGATTTAATCCCATTATGCCCACCAGCACTTCCCTTTTGACGCAGACGAACTTTCCCAGGAGGTAAATCCAAATCATCATATAGCACGACAACATCATCCACTTCTACTTTAAAGAAACTCATAACAGCTGAAATAGATTCACCAGATAAATTCATATATGTCAACGGTTTAAGCAGAATTACCTTCTCGTTATCGATTACACCCATCCCATATATTCCTTTATGTTTTGCTTGATTTAAAGGAATAGACCATTTATCAGATAATGCATCTATTACTTCAAACCCGACATTATGTCGTGTTTTTTCATATTGTTTTCCAGGGTTACCCAGACCTACGATTAACTTCATTTTTCACACTCCGTTACAACTAAGTTTCATGGAGTCACCTTTTATTATATACATTTTTGGAAACATTAGTAAAAATAGTATCTCATATCTCTAGAGGAATGCAAGCTTCACAAGACCTAAAAGGATATATCCCTACCCTTTTATATAACAGGATTATATGAAGCTATTGATTATTTACCTTGTCTTTCATATAGGCTATGTAAAACAATACTGTGAATCCAAACGTTGCATCACAGTATAACAAAGCCTTCATAATAAAAAAGCGCAACCCATAATGTGTTACGCCTATTATACCATGTTTATTTTTTTATCTAAAACAAAGAAAGGAAGCCGACGTAATCTCTACGCTTGAGATTCTGGAGAAGCGGCTGTTTCACGCCCTTCTTCATTCGTCGGTATGCCGCCTTCTTGTTGTTCACCTGTACTAATTTCTCGTTCTTGGCGAGGAGCTAAGACAGAGGCCACTACTTCGTCACCACTATGATTAAGCGTTACACCTTGTTTCATATTTAAATCGGAAATATACAGTGTTTCATTCACTTCAAGCTCTGTCACGTCAACATCAATCGACTCTGGAATGTCACCTGGCGTCGCAGTAACGGTTACTTCATGGAGAGATTGCTGAAGTACTCCGCCATCTTTTACACCAATTGATTGACCGACGAGATTAACTCGTACATTTACCTGTACTTCCTCCGACATATCAACGATTAGAAAATCAGCATGATACATCTCTTGCTTTAACGGATCAGATTGATATTCTGAAAGCATAACCTGATGTTCTTTACCTTGACAATTTAATGAAATAATGCCATTTCGACCGATTTCCTTCAATGTTTTTTTCAAATCTGCATAATTCACGGAAATTGCTTGACTCCCATTCTCACTTCCGTAAACTACTGCTGGTATTTCCCCATTTTCACGCAATTCTCTTAATGTAGATTGTTTGAAGTCTGTCCGCTCTTTTGCTACTAGTACATGGCTCATCTTCATCTTCACCTTCCCAGTTTTATAAAAATTCAAGCTAGTCTACATCATCTTTCCCCTTATGTATCCAATTTATGCATAAAAAAACAGCAAGCGAAGCCGCTTACTGTTTTTTACACCTATCTATCATCAATCAAACAATGTACTTACTGATTGCTCTTCATGAACACGGATAATTGCTTCAGCAATTAAAGGCGCCACAGATAACTCAGTAATTTTTTCGATTTTCTTTTCTTCCGGAAGAGCAATAGAGTTTGTTATAACTAGCTCTTTAATCGTTGAATTTTGGATACGTTCAATGGCAGGACCTGAAAGAACCGGATGTGAACAGCATGCATATACTTCTTTCGCACCGCTCTCTACTAATGCATTTGCAGCAAGTGTAATCGTACCCGCTGTATCGATAATATCATCGATTAAGATTGCTGTTTTCCCTTCAATATTACCAATGATGTTCATAACTTCTGCTACGTTTGGTCTTGGACGACGTTTATCGATAATAGCAATTGGTGCTTTTAGGCGATCTGCCATTTTACGAGCACGTGTTACACCACCATGGTCTGGTGAAACAATTACGATATCTTCTAATTCTTTTCCACCAAAGTAATCAGCTAAAAGTGGCACAGCTACTAAGTGGTCAATTGGAATATCGAAGAAACCTTGAATTTGTGGTGCATGAAGATCTAACGTCACAACACGGTGTGCTCCAGCTGTTTCTAAAAGGTTCGCAACTAATTTCGCTGTAATTGGCTCACGAGAACGAGCTTTACGATCTTGACGCGCATATCCATAGTAAGGCATAACAATATTAATAGTCTTTGCTGACGCACGTTTTAAAGCATCGATCATAATTAAAAGTTCCATTAAGTTCTCATTAACTGGTTGGCTAGTAGATTGAATGACGAAAACGTCACAACCACGGATACTTTCTTCGATGTTAATTTGAATTTCACCATCACTAAAACTTGTTACCGTACACTTACCAAGCTCTACTCCAATAGCATCAGCAATTTCTTGAGCTAACCCAACATTCGAGTTCAATGAAAACACTTTTAAATTAGGATCTAAATACTGGTTTGACATGATGACCTCCATAGGTTAATTATTAGAATTTAAGTTTTTCACGTAATCTTCTTTGTTAATCTGACGAGCGCGGGCAATAGACAATGCTTCACCTGGTACGTCTTCTGTAATCGTTGAACCAGCTGCCACATAGGCACCCTTCCCAACCGTTACAGGCGCTACAAGGTTTGAATTGCAACCAATAAATACATCATCTTCAATTTTCGTCAAATGCTTCTTCTTACCATCATAATTGACCGTAATCGAACCACATCCGATATTGACGCCTTTTCCTACCTCTGCATCGCCAATATAGCTTAAATGAGATGCTTTGCTGCCTTCACCGAAAACTGTCTTTTTAATTTCAACAAAATTACCGATTTTGACGGAATCATGGATTTCAGATTGTGGTCGAATATGAGCAAACGGACCAATGTTCACATTGCTTCCAATGCTGCTGGAATGAGCAACAGATTGATGAATATGCGTTCCCTTGCCAATTTCGCAATCTTTAATTTCCGAATGCGGTCCAATCACACAATCTTCTCCAATCACTGTTTGACCCGCAATCGTTACACCTGGGTAAATCGTTGTATCTTGACCAATACTAACACCGGATTCAATATACGTTGCTGCAGGATCGATAATCGTCACTCCATTACGCATATGGGTTTCATTAATTCGCTTACGCATAATCTGCTCTGCCTGTGACAAAGCAAGACGATCATTCACACCTAAGGTCTCTTCGAAGTCTTTTGTTTGGAATGCAGTTACAGTCTCTTGTGCAGATTTCAAAATTTCAATAACATCAGGCAAGTAATATTCATTCTGCACGTTGTCATTCGAAACTTGTTGTAACGCTTGGAATAACGCCTGGTTGTCAAAGCAATACGTACCTGTATTAATTTCTTTTACAGCACGTTCCTCGTCCGACGCATCCTTATGTTCGACAATTTTTTCGACAAGTCCATTGGCATTGCGAATAATTCGACCATATCCATCAGGGTTCTCTGCGTAGGCTGTTAAAACCGTCGCCTTTGCTCCTGTTTCTTCATGCAAAGTAACAAGTGCCTCCATCGTTTCCGCCTTGATTAAAGGCGTGTCTCCGCAGATGACAAGAGTTGTTCCTTCTTGCTTAGCTAAAACGCTTTCAGCCTGCATCACTGCATGCGCTGTTCCAAGCTGCTCAGCCTGCAAAGCATATTGACACACATCACCAAGTTGTTTTTGAACTTGCTCGGCACCGTGTCCAATAATGGTTACGATCTCTTCTATTTGAAGTTGATTGACTTGTTCAACAACATGCTGTACCATTGGTTTTCCGCAGACTGGGTGCAAAACCTTGTATAGTTTTGATTTCATTCTTGTACCTTGTCCTGCGGCCAATATTATTGCATACCGATTCCTCATAACAGGCCTCCATTTTAACCTTTTTATCCATTAAAAATATTATCTTAAATAGCGGCTCATTTCAAGGTAACAATTAAAAGTACCTTTTATTATCAATTTTGGGAGAGATAAATTCTTCATATTTTTCAAATAAGCAGGAGTTTTGGAAAGTAGAGAGGGAAATGAATGAAGACGGGTGACACTGCGGTTTCACACGAATGAGCCAACACTCGTATAAATCAACAATATTCCATTAACATAGCCCATAATAAAAAGAGCCTTACTAAGTAGTAGGCTCCTAGATGCAAATTTTATTGATTTTTTAAGCTAAAGAAGCGCCAGCTCCTGCTTCCTCTAATTCCGTTTCAAGTTCTCCTAAACGATGATATTCTGTTAAGACAGCTTCTTGAATTTTACCGCGTGTAGAGGAATTAATTGGATGAGCAATATCACGGAACTCTCCATCTGGAGTACGTTTACTTGGCATTGCAACAAATAAACCATTGTTTCCGTCAATCACACGAATATCATGAACAACAAATTCATTATCCAATGTAATTGATGCGATTGCTCTCATGCGTCCATCCGTGTTTACACGGCGTAATCTTACGTCAGTTACTTCCATTAAGTTCACCATCCCTATTTGTTGTTATGAAACTTTAAATAAGTAATTCAACAAAAAAAGGAGAACTCCTTCTAAGAATTGTAAGTTTTTTAGAAAATTTAGGATTTATTTATATTTTTTTCAATACTTATAAAAAAAGCTCGTCTTATTTAACGAGCGCAACTACTTCAATTTCAACTAATGCATCTTTTGGAAGGCGAGCTACTTCTACACAAGAACGGGCTGGCTTATGTGTTGAAAAATACTCTCCGTACACTTCATTAATTGCTCCAAAATCATTCATGTCTTTAATAAAAACCGTAGCTTTAATAACTGTTTCAAATGACGCTCCCGCTTCTTTTAAAACGGCTTGTAAGTTGCTGAACACCTGATGAGTCTGTTCCTTTACATCGCCTGTTACCATCTCTCCAGCCGGAGTAAGTGGAATTTGACCTGAGCTGTAAAACACATTATTAACAATAATTCCTTGTGAGTATGGGCCAATAGCTGCTGGTGCTTCATTTGTATGTACTGCTTTCATATTCATTTCCCCCTCTATTCAATCATTTGGAAAATAATTCCCGCGACTTACATTAATTTTTTTATCTCTTTCATCAACCTCTGACAATCTAATTAATGATATATAATCTTCAATCAGACGTTCCTCATTATGTTCAGACTCAACAAGTACAGCAATACCTGCTACCGTTGCTTTAAATTCTTCCAGCAAACTTACCATACCTTTCATGGTTCCGCCAGCTTTCATGAAATCATCTACAATTAACACATTAGAACCTTCCACTAAGCTTCGTTTTGAAAGAACCATCGTTTGAATTCGCTTGGAGGAACCAGAAACGTAGTTAATGCTCACCGTCGAACCTTCCGTTACTTTATTGTTTCTTCTAACAATCACGACGGGAACATTCAAATAATTCGCAACCGCATAAGCAAGCGAAATCCCTTTTGTAGCCATCGTCATAATAACAGAAACATTCGCTTTCGCATATCTAGCCGCAATAATGCGCCCCACTTTATTTACCGTTTGCGGGTCACCTAGAATATCTGTCATATATAGGTAGCCGCCTGGAAGTAATCGCTCCGGACTTGCAATCGTCTCACACAGCCCATCAATAAAGGCAGCTACATCCTCTTCTTTGATAGATACCATGTATTTCACACCGCCCGCAGCACCTGGAATGGTTGTTAACGAGCCAATGCCTCGCTGTTCAAACGTTTCTTTAATAATCGTTAAATCTTCGCTTATAGAAGACTTCGCTGACTGATATCTTTCAGAGAAAAAAGTTAGTGAAACGAGTTCTCCTGGATGCTCCAATAAATAATTAGTCATATCGACAAGTCTTTCACTACGACGAAATTTCACAAAAACACCCCCTGTCTTATTTCCGAATATTTTATAGTAACTATAACATTAATGTACGTATTTATTCAAGATGGTTCTGAGTTCCAAGCAAACGAACAGCGTATACCTGATCACAAAAGCCGCGCAAACCATTATAAATTCTTTGCATACGAGAATCATGCTCCACTAGCCCAAAAACTGTCGGACCACTCCCACTCATTAGTACGGCATCTGCTCCAAACGTTTTCATCTGATTTTTAATGTTTGCTACTTCTGGATAAAGCGGTAACGTCACTTGTTCTAATACATTCCCTAAACCACTGCATACTTTTTGATAATCATTATTTTCAATCGCCGCAATCATTCCGTACACATCTGGATGTTCCATATCAGAAAGCTGTAAGCGTTTATAAACATTTGCTGTCGAAACACCAAGCGTTGGTTTAGCTAAAATAACCCAACAATTCGGAGGCGGTGGTAAATGAGTAATTTTCTCACCTCGACCTTTTGCAAGCGCAGTGCCTCCATATACACAAAAAGAGACATCAGAACCAATTTCTGCGCCAATTTCCGCTAATTCATCTAATGAGAGACCAAGCCCCCATAATCTATTCAATCCTCTTAATGTCGCAGCCGCATCACTACTTCCTCCAGCAAGTCCAGCTGCAACCGGAATATTCTTTTCAATGGTAATCGAAACGCCTTTATTCACATCGTACCGTTCTTTTAATATATGTGCAGCCTGATAAGCTAAATTGCGATGATCGTCTGGCACAAAACGATTATGAGATAGGATTTTGATATTTTTCCCAGGAATCTCTTTCAATTCAATCCTGTCGGCAAGATCTACCGTTGTCATAATCATTTCTACTTCATGATAGCCATCAGGTCGCTTAAAAAGAACATCAAGCGCCAAATTTATTTTAGCTGGTGCCTTCTCCATGAGCTTCACTATTTCCACCTACTTTAACGTTCTTAAAAGTTCTTGTCCTATTCTATCATATCTGAATCTATTCTAAAGGTTTTTTCCGTGTAATTTCAATGAAATGAAATTTAAGTATTTCTTCAAAGAACCTAAAGGAAAAGCGGACTCGCCTAAAGAAAGAACCAAACTCTATTATTCACAATGTAAACATAAATGATTATGCTTATACATGGAATAAGAGTTTGGTTCTGATTAGATGTGTAGATAGCATGAAGTCGTATAGTCAGACTAAGATTGTTATTGCCCCATCATTTGACGCTGCGCTTTTTCAATGGCGAGTTTCACCATGTTTCCTGCATCACGAGCTCGAATGCCGCCCCAGCCTTCTTTCTGAACAACATCGTAAAAACCAAGTTCCTTTGCCAGTTCTTCCTTTAAACCTTCTGACATAATCCCTTTTCTTCTACTCAATTGAAACAGCTCCTTTTGCATGCTACTACATCTATAGTGTGCACATGAAACTTTATTATCATGAGCTTTTTATAAAAACTAAAAAGCAGCAAACATAACGTTTACTGCTTACTCTAATTACATTTCTTGTTGTTTGTTTAAAAACGTTAATTGTACGGTTTCCGTTAATACATCCGCATAGCTGTAAGATACTCTTTCAAACGCATTTTCCTCTTGGTCAAGCTCAATTACAAAAACAGCCGGGTAAGTTTCCGCCAACGTTCCAAAACGTTCTACAGTCTTTCTTCTTCCACCATTCGCCTTTAAAAGCAACCTTTTTCCTAGGTTTGAATCAAGTGCCGTTTTAATATCAGCTAAAGTTTTTGGCATTTTCGGTCCACCTCACTAAGTATAGTATATCACATTCTGGGTTGAAACGCAAATAAAATATTAAATTATATCAGCACTTAAAAATGTTTGTCAATAATTTTTATTATAAAATCCATTAAAAATGTTGGCTAACCATAGTATGGCACTATTATTGAAATATTATGTAAAGCTGTTACAACTGTTTTGCTCTACATGAAAATAAGCTACATCTGTATAAGAATGCAGCTTATTTTTCTTCTTGAATCGGTTTAAACGGCAAACCTGTTCGCAGGACTCCTCTTGTTTCAATGCCGCCTAACCCTTTTTCCCCAGTTAATGTATTACGCAGCACATCCCATACATGTATATACTCACGAAATGGTGTAAAACTAATCTTCCCTACTATATAGACAGGATCTAAAGCATGGATATTAACTCGCGAAGGAGAGCTTGCAAAATTGGCCCCCGCTTGAATAATGGATTCAAAGTGGGACTGACAAGCTCCTGCAAAAATAATAAGATGATCTAAGCTTGCTACCTTTTTGCGTGCTTCACGAACTGTCTCGACAAATTCCTTCGAATGGCGATAGGCCTTTAGATCCGTTATATCGCCTTTCGATTTCGAATAAGAATCATGCCCTGTAATGACGAGAATATCAGGTCGATAATGATCCAATAAGCCGCCGATTTTGTATGGCATTTCTTTCTCATTACAAAATACACCGTTTACAGGAATATGAAACCTTGCATATAAATCCAAACACTTACGTAAATAAGATGCATCTCCATCAACATGGAGCACCTTGCCCGGTATTTGAAAATAATCCCCATCATATCGATATCCGTTACTCGATTCATAACCGCTCTTTTGCTGCTGTAATTCTAAATCCTGCGTAAGTAGACGATTGGATTGCTCTTGTAGCTCTTTTGTCGCACGTTGGCGTTCATTTCGCTCTTCTTCCTGAATCTTTACTAAATCTTCAAAAGGAGCATCTGCAATTAGCCGAAACTCTTCCCCATATAAAATGGCTTGCTTCTTTCCATTTACCTCCCGAATATCGATGACGCGAAATAATATATCGCTCTCATATGAAATTCGTCCAACAATATCATTAATCTGCACAGTCATGGTCTCACCCCATGAGAAAAATTCCTTTAAGTTAGGTGCTTTATCTTTCTACAGTATGCAAAAGCACAGTCCATGGTGAATATAAAAACAGAAGCCTTCCAACATGCTACACAAGCTGGCAGGCACACGAGATCGTGGTTTCACATGAAACAAGTCTATAAACCCCCTCGACTAACAAAAGGTATGAAACAGCAGCAAGGCGCTGAAGAAGTCATTTATCGCTAGACAATAAAAAAGAGCTAGAGGTCATCCCCTAGCTGATTTTCCATCTTTATTTAAATGTCCCTAATAAAGCATCACTCAAACGCCCGAACTCTTCAATCGTTAACGTTTCACCCCGTCTTGTTGGATCAATACCTGTTTCTTCAAGGGCCTCAATAATTTGCTCCTTCTTCTCCTTACCACTTGGAAGCTGACTGGATAAATTATTTAAAATGGTTTTTCTTCTTTGGGCAAAGCTTGCACGTGTCACCTGAAATAAAAACTCTTCATCCTTCACTTCCACGAGCGGCTTTTCTCTTTTCGTCAATCGAATGACTGCAGAATCTACATTCGGCTGTGGCATAAAGACTGTTTTGGGAACAATCATCACCGTTTCAGCTTCCGTATAGTATTGGATAGCGATAGATAAAGAACCATACTCTTTCGTACCCGGTTTCGCCGCAATCCGGTCTGCCACTTCTTTTTGCAGCATACAGACAATGCCCCGAATCGGCAAACGATCAGCTAATAACTTTAAAATAATCGGTGTCGTCACATAATAAGGGAGGTTCGCTACAACCATTAAATCACGTATACCTGCAAACTCTTCCGAAACCACTTGCTGAACATCGGCTTTTAAAATATCCTGATGAATAATCTTCACATTCTGATAGGGTAACAATGTATCCGCTAAAATAGGCAGTAGGCGCTGATCAATCTCAAACGCTGTCACTTTTTTACTTCTTTTAGCAAGCTGTTCCGTTAAAGCCCCAATTCCTGGTCCAATCTCAATAGCACCGCTTTCTTCTGTCAGCTCTGCAAAGTCTACAATTCGATGTAAAATATTCGTATCAATTAAAAAGTTCTGCCCTAAACTCTTCTTAAAGGAAAAACCATACTTCTTTAAGATTTCTTTTGTTCTAATAGGTGTTGCAATGTCTTTATTCATTCTTTTCCTCCTGATTTATCCGAACCATTGCCTCAATAAACGCTTTCTTCGAAATTTGAAACATGTTCAAACGTTTATATAACTGCTTACCATTTGTGTGGCCAATACGTAACAGTACGCCAAGTCTTTCTCTTCTATCCTTTGCACCTGCCCCGCCGATTAAACCTGCATCAACAAGGTCCTGCTGCGAAATTTCTTCAGGAGCCTCTTCCTCCATTAATTGCGCATCCTTCAACGCATTTCGAATCGCCTCGGGAGATGCATGCTCCACACCAATACCGCGTCCAGATTTCGGCAATCCCTCCTGTTTCGTAATGAAAGCATGCTTACAGCCCTTCACTTGCTCCGAAATCGTATTTCTAATTTTTTGACCTGGAAAGTCTGGATCAGTAAAAATAATCACGCCTCGTGTTTGCTGAGCAAGCCGAACTTGTTCAATAACAGATTCATTCACGGCTGAACCATTTGTCTCAATCGTATCGGCATTAACTGACCGCTTAATGGCCACGGTATCGTCTTTTCCTTCCACTACAATAATTTCCTTAATTTTTTTCATTTCTTCCTCCATATCGCGAAACCTTTTTATGTTTTCACTCGTCTATGCAGTATAGGATACCAAAATATATTCTTACTTGATACGTATCACCTTGCTAATCAAGGCTCTTGCACTTGTCTTATTATAAAGCAAAAGCGATGTTAAACATATTGTGAATCTAAAAACCCATGCATCATACGTCTAGAAAGACAAATAAAAAACAGGAGATACATCATCTCCTGCTAAAAGTCTTCTAATCGATTATACGAACCTTTACCCTCTTGACACCCCAACGATAGGCTTCAGATTTAGAAGGGATAAACACATCAATTTTATTTCCTCTAATTGCTCCACCTTTGTCGGCAGCAACAGCATAGCCGTATCCTTCAACATGTACTTTAGAACCAAGCGGGATGACATTAGGATCAACAGCAATCACCTTTGCATGTGGATTACTCTTTAAATTCATTCCCGTCGCTGTCACGCCGGAACAACCATTACAGCTTGCTGTGTAAGCGGTTGATGAAACATATATTTCTTTTCCGCCTGATGAACTACTAACATTACTTGCATAAGTAGCAGTGGGAGTAGGTGCTTTCGTTCCTACTGCGACTACCTGATCCTGCTTTTCTTTTATAACCTTTTCAGCAATAACTTTTCGTTTTACTTCTTTACCGTTTTCTTTTATGACTTCATATTGTGTTGAAATTTGACCTTTTTTCCCTTCTGTCAGGATTTTTTCTTTTCCTTCTGAAAGGGAATCATCTTCTTTTTTCACAATGTCATATTCGATTGGTGATTCCACTACATCGGTGACTTTTTCAACTCGAGTGACGTTTATTGTATTCTTTGCTTGAACTTTTTCCGATAATTTCGGCTCAACTCTATCTAATTCATTGAGCTTCACACCTTGTTGCGTCAAAAAGTCAACGACCGTAGTCGAAGTTGACCACACTTGCTTTTTCTTACCTCCCACTACTAAAGTGAGTGGAAAAGCTTTTTTAACGGAAATTTCCATTTTTTCTTTAATAGGGGTCTTTTTAGCAGGACTCAATTTATCATGTTGTGTCACTTCAATGTCTTGTTCCTTTAACAACTCACCAACTGTATCAGTTGTTGTCCATACTTTTGTTTCCTTGCCGTCCTGAAGTAATGCTACTTGTTGAGCAGGTTTCCAGACTACTTGTACATCCTCTTTCAACTGACTGTTTTTCGAAGGCAATATGTAGTCTTCAGCTTTGACCTGAATCTCTAACTCTTTTAATACCTCATCTACAGTAGCAGCATGTGTGCGCACTACTTGTTCTTGCCCATCAATGATGACAGTAATCGTCTGCTTTGTACCTTGATAAAACAGGATTCCAACCACTATCGTAAGCACAAGTACACTACAAATAGCATTGGTTGTTCGCTTTATCCCAAAAGACTTGGGAACTAAGTTCTTCATAGTTTCTACAAAAATGAAAAACTCCTCCTTCCTCTCGGTGATTATAAAGACATACTCAGCAAGATGTCAACCCACCTGTTTTTTTCATTGTTAGGAAATTAGTTCCTATTATGACTAGTGTCTATGAAATTGAAAAGGGTGAATTCTCGACAACATTAATCATTGATAGACATGAGATTTGTAGAATTTTTGGGAATTGACGAGAAAAAGACAAATATTAGGTGAATATTCACAAAGGAAATTGTCAATTTATGGCGAATATTTTTTTGGCATTTTCTGTTGTAATGCGTGCAACTTCTTCTACTGAAACTTGTTTAATACTTGCAATCTGCTCAGCTACTAGTTTCACATAAGCCGGTTCATTTCTTTTTCCTCTAAAAGGATGCGGAGCTAAGTACGGACAATCGGTTTCAATAAGCAAGCGATCTAGTGGAACTTCTGCTGCAACTTCCTTCGGTTTTTTAGCATTTTTAAATGTAACTGGCCCACCGAGAGAAATATAAAAGTTCATCTCTAAACATTCTTTTGCCGTTTCTACACTGCCACTAAAGCAATGCATAATACCACCTACAAGTGATGCCTCTTCTTCTCTTAAAATGGTTATAATATCTGCTGTCGCTTCTCGATTATGAATAATAATTGGTAGTTTCACTCTTTTAGCCAAACGAATTTGCTTTCGAAACACCTCCATTTGGATTTCTTTTGGTGACTTATCCCAATAATAGTCTAGTCCCATTTCTCCAATTGCTACGACCTTTGGATGTGCTGCTAGTGATTCGATCCACTCTAAATCACCATCAGTCATATCAATTGCATCAACAGGATGCCAGCCTACGGCCGCATATAAGAAATCATATGTTTCTACTAACTCCATTGCCTTTGTAATCGTTGGACGATCAAATCCTACGACAATCATGTTAGCGACCCCTGCTTCTTGTGCTCTCTTAATTGCTTCTGTCAAATCTTCTTCAAATTGTTCTGCGTTCAGATGTACATGCGTATCAAATAGCATTTCTATCTTCCTCTCTACCATTAGTTTATTACGAAATACAGTGCTTATGTTTCACAATTCGATTACAAATATGTAACAAAAAAATCGAATTTGGTAAAAATATACATAAAAAAGCATAAAAACGTTTCACATGAAACATTTTTATGCTTTTTTCTTTATCTTTAAATGCCTGTTGTCTATTTCACTTTAGAGCCATTAGGAAGCGCTGCATCAACGGTTGCAACGGATAATACACCTTCATTACTTCCTGCTAGAATCATTCCCTGTGATAATTCACCGCGCAATTTTACTGGTTTCAAATTTGTAACACAAATGACTTTTTTGCCCACTAATTCTTCCGGTTTATAATATTGAGCAATACCTGATACAACTTGGCGTCTTTCATAGCCCAAATCTAGTTGTAATTTTAAAAGTTTATCAGCCTTTTTCACTGGTTCTACTTCTAGCACTTGTGCTACTCTAAGCTCTACTTTCATGAAATCATCAATTGTAATCTCATCGACTTCTGGAATTTCAATTTCTTTCGGTTCTTCCTTTGATTCCTCTTTTGGAGCTCCCCCCTGCATTTGCTCTTTAATATATTGGACTTCCTCTTCCATCTCTAATCGAGGAAAAATTGGTTCTGCTTTAACTACCTTTGTTTGAGCTGGAATTTGTCCAAAAGCATCCAAGCTATCCCACGTTTTTAATATCTCATCCTTAATATTTAATTGGGCAAAGATTTTTTCTGGTGTCTGTGTTAAAAATGGTTTTAGTAAAATAGCCACTCGACGTAATGTTTCAGCTAAATGAACCATTACACTTCCTAGTTCATCGCGCTTTTCTTCCTCTTTTGCAAGTACCCATGGCTGTGTTTCATCAATAAATTTATTCGTTCTGCTCACAAGCTGCCAAATAGACGTCAAAGCAACTGAGAATTCCATATTCTCCATAGCCTCTTCATATTTCTTCACAGTTTCCCTATTCATCTCTAATAAAGACTGCTGGAATTCACCTTTTGAATCTACATAAGCTGGGATTTCTCCATCAAAATATTTATTAATCATGGCAACTGTACGATTAAGTAGATTTCCAAGATCATTCGCTAAATCAAAGTTAATACGTTCAATAAAGCCTTCTGGAGTAAATACTCCATCTGAACCAAATGGTACTTCACGCAGTAAATAATAGCGTAACGCATCTAACCCGTAACGATCAATTAATGTGACAGGATCGACCACGTTTCCTTTTGACTTTGACATCTTGCCATCCTTCATTAATAACCAACCATGCGCAAACACTTTGTTCGGTAATGGTAAATCCAGTGCCATCAACATAATTGGCCAATAAATAGTATGGAAGCGTACGATTTCTTTTCCAACAAGATGAACATTAGCTGGCCAATATTTAGTATACTTTGACTCATCTTTAGACCCATAACCTAAAGCGGTAATATAATTCGTTAAGGCATCAATCCATACATACACAACATGCTTCGGATTACCTGGTACTTTAATTCCCCAATCAAAAGTCGTACGCGAAACAGCCAAATCCTCTAAACCTGGCTTAATGAAGTTATTAATCATTTCATTCTTACGAGATTCCGGTTGAATAAATTGTGGATTTTCTTCATAAAATTGCAGCAAACGGTCTGCATACTTACTCATTCTAAAGAAATATGATTCCTCTTTTACCTTTTCAACTGGTCTGTTGCAGTCCGGGCACTTTCCATCATTTTCTTCAACTTGACGCTCTGTAAAGAATGATTCACAAGGTGTACAGTATAACCCCTCATATTCATCTAAATAAATATCTCCCTGATCAAGCAGCTGCTTAAAAATCTTGGCAACAACTTCTTTATGACGCTCTTCCGTTGTTCTAATAAAGTCATTGTAAGAAATATCAAGTTTTTTCCATAGATCTTTAATACCTGAAACGATATTATCGACATATTGCTGTGGTGTTATCCCTTGTTCTTCTGCCTTTCGTTGAATCTTTTGACCATGTTCATCGGTCCCTGTCAAGTACATGACATCGAATCCACGCAGTCTTTTATAGCGAGCCATTGCATCGCCTGCCACAGTTGTATAAGCATGACCTATATGTAAATTTCCACTTGGATAATAAATAGGCGTTGTAATATAAAATGTCTTTTGGTTATCCTTCATATTCTTTTCCTTCCTCCTCAACTTTTGCAAATCTAGTTCTATAAATATCACTAAACTGCATGAAACCGCTACCCCTATTTTAACGCTATCTGTCCATCTATGCGACTAGAAAACATAAACTCCTCTTTAAAAAGGACACAATGCCATTCATTTTATCATCATTGCCTCATTTATAAATAAAATATACCTGCGTCAAACAATACATATACAGATAGAATCTATATTTTTACAAAAATATACAAAAAAAGTAACCTAAACCGAACATTTCATTGGAATTATATTGAATTTATGAGTATAATGAACATTGGCAGATGTCGATTGCCGTACACCTGTGTCGAATTCTGCTGACCATTATCAAACGTTCAATTTTCTTTTAAAAATTTTTCGATAAATAAGGGAATAAAAAGGATAAAAAGCGCAATAAACCCTTGATATATGGGCATTTGACCACTCAAAAAATACAGTAATAATAAAAAATAAAATCATTGACGTATTTGGGAATGGCTGGTATTATAGGTTTATAAGAAGTTTGTCGAATATTGACGAATAAAAAAATAGATAATAGATTATAAATTTGAGAGGAGATTTTATTAGTTATGAAATCTACAGGAATCGTTCGTAAAGTTGATGAATTAGGTCGTGTGGTAATTCCGATTGAGCTTCGCCGTACATTAGGTATTGCAGAAAAGGACGCTTTAGAAATTTACGTAGATGATGAGCGCATCATCTTAAAAAAATACAAACCAAACATGACTTGCCAAGTAACTGGTGAAGTATCTGACGATAACTTAACACTTGCAGGCGGTAAATTAGTTCTTAGCCGTGAAGGTGCTGAAATTCTTATTAAAGAAATTCAAAATAGTTTCGAAGCTTCTAAATAAGATATAAAAAAAGCTACTAGATTCATCTAGTAGCTTTTTTGTATTTATTCTTCAATATGATAGGCTTGATACACTTCCCTCTTTTGCAACCCACGATCTTTTGCAACCTGCTTAATAGCTTCCTTCGACTGAAGCCCTTTCGCTTCCACATAGTAGTCTACATGTTTAACTAAATCCATTGAACTCCACCAAACGATTTCTTCCTCTTCTGTGGCAGGTATAGCCCCTTCTATAATTAAACAAAATTCACCACGTACTTCAGATTCATTTGCCCATGCTAATGCCTCACTAATCGTTCCACGAATAAATTCTTCAAACTTCTTCGTCAACTCACGGCATAAAACAATATTTCGGTCTCCTAATATATCAAGCATCTGCTTTAATGTTTCTTTTAAACGATGAGGGGATTCATACATAACCCATGTAGCTTCTATCTTCTTTAATCTCTGAAGCTCCTCCTTCTTCTGTTTAGCCCCTCTTTGCAAAAATCCATAAAAATAAAAGGGTTGTGGTACTAAACCTGAAGCAATTAAAGCTGTTAAAGCTGCATTTGCCCCCGGGAGCGGAATAACCTTTAATTGCTCGGCAATTGCATCTTTTACTAGTTCATAACCTGGATCTGAAATCGTTGGCATTCCTGCATCGCTGACTAAAGCAATTACCTGTCCGTTACGAAGTCGATCTAGCATATGCCTGCCGCTATTCTCTTTATTATGCTCATGATAGCTTACAATCGGTGTTGTAATCTCAAAATAATTGCATAGCTTTTTCGTATTTCTTGTATCCTCTGCTGCAATAACATCTGCTTCCTTTAAAATACGTAAAGCTCGAAAGCTCATATCTTCTAAATTGCCAATAGGGGTTGGTACTAAATACAAGGCCGGCTCGAGACCTTCTCTTTCAAAACTCTTCTGCTGCCACATACTACTCCTCCTTTTTCATCCATTTCTGTTTACTCTGCCGTGATAGCTGCTTAAAACGATATTCAGCTTGCATAGCCTCCTTTTTCGTATCAAAGGTTTCATAATAAATAAGTGAAACAGGTGTTCTCCCACGCGTATATTTGGCCCCTTTTCCTTGATTATGAAGATTTACACGGCGTTCTAGATGATTTGTATAACCTGCATAATAGCTTGTATCTGCGCATTCTAATACATAAAAATAATGCTTACTGCTCTCCATATAAAATCCTTCTAATGTCTGGATTATATTCATTTTGTTCATTATAGACAACAAGCGGTGGTAACACCTTTAAGTCCGGGTTCCCATCTTTAATTCCCTCAATTAAAATCGTATTCGCTTCTTTATTTTGTTTTGGATAAACAAACTGAAGTCGCTTCGGCTCAATGCGATATTGCCTCATTAGACTTAATATATCCATTAATCGCCCTGGACGATGAACAAAAGCAGCCTTTCCGCCTTGACGTAACAGTTGACTGCTTACTCGAATGACGTCTTCAAGGTTACACATAATCTCATGACGAGCAATTGCATAATGTTCATTTTTATTGATTTCCTCTTGAGAAGGCGTTGGAAAATACGGTGGATTACACGTCACTACATCGTATTTGCTATACCCAATCTCCTTCACTATCTCTTTCAAATCACCATGAATCATCTCAATTTGCTGAGATAGCTCATTATAGTTTACACTTCGACGCGCCATATCACAAAGCCGCTCTTGAATTTCAACACCTATAATTGAGCCTTTTGTCCGAGTACTCAATAACAACGGGATAATCCCATTTCCTGAACATAGATCAACTAGTTTCCCTTTTTGAATTGGTACATTCACAAATTTCGACAATAGCACGGCATCTAATGAAAAGGCAAACACAGAAGGACTTTGAATAATTCTTAAATCCTCTGCTAATAAATAATCAAGTCGCTCATCTTCTCTAAGTTGCACCATAGATTGTTTCCTCCTAGCCATTTTTCATCGTACAAAAAAGGTCTGACTCATGCTTACATGTCAGACCTCGAATTACTATATGTTATCATGTAAAAGAGACAAATAAACGCTCCCTAGGCTATTTTTTATTTAAAAAGGATAGACAGAAGAGACAATCTCCTTCTTTACGTAAACTACCAAAATGAAGATTACAAATATGAAAACCTTCTTGATAAATGCGAGCTAAGTTATCATACCCTTCACCGATATCTATAGTCTTTTCCTCACTATTTATCGACTTCACTTTCACCTTGCTGGCTCCTTTTTTAGCAGCCTTTGGCACTTCAATTAAATCTAATCTACGTCGCAAGTGGTCATTCTCCAGCTTTAATGATTGATTATCTTCCAATACTTCGGCAAGATGTTCTTTCAATTCTCCAAGCTGTTTGTACAGTTGACCGATTTGGGTTTCCATACTCGTAACCGATTCAAAAATCTCTTTCTTATCCACGCTACCCACCACCTTACTAATCTGTGGCTTGAATAGAAACGGCTCCCTCGTTTAGAATCTCATCTAAAGTATATTCTAATACTCTGTCTTGTTCGATTAATTCAACTTGAAGTACACGTTCTAGAATGTTAAGCCCAACTACCTTGCCTTTACCGTTTGGAGTTTTAATAATTTCCCCTAAATCAGGAAGCAGTTCTTTTGCACTTTCGTATTCATCATTTTCATATTTTAAGCAACACATCAGACGTCCGCATAAGCCTGATATTTTTGTTGGATTTAACGATAGATTTTGGTCTTTCGCCATTTTAATGGAGACAGGCTCAAAGTCACCAAGAAACGTTGAACAGCAAAGCATTCGGCCACATGGTCCAATTCCGCCTAGCATTTTAGCTTCATCGCGTACACCAATTTGGCGAAGTTCAATTCTAGTTCGAAAAATAGCAGCCAAGTCTTTCACTAAATCACGAAAATCAACACGTCCATCTGCTGTAAAAAAGAAAACAACTTTATTTCGATCAAATGTATACTCAACATCAACAAGCTTCATATCTAGCTTATGTTCTTCTACCTTTTGACAGCAAATATCGTAGGCCTCTTTAGCAGCCGCTTTATTCTCCTCTACAATTAACCGATCTTTTTTATCCGCAATCCTTAACACTTTTTTCAAAGGCAGGACAACATCATTTTCTCCTACTTGCTTCCGGGCTGTTACAACCTTGCCGAATTCCACACCACGAACGGTTTCCACTATGACAAAGTCATCCTTAGGAATATCGATTTCACCCGGATCAAAATAGTATATTTTGCCCGCTTTTTTAAAACGGACGCCTACAACATCATACAAATCATGATCCCTCCTGCAAATTCAGCACAAGCTGTTCCATTAACAGCTGTGGATTTGTATTGGACGACAACTTTCGTTTCGTATCCAAAATAGTGCCCATACAATCTGCAAGACGCCTTTGTGAGAGCTGAAGAGCATGAGAGGCAAGCTCTTCTTCCTGATTTTGAAACACGACGAAGTTCCGCTTGTCCAATTGAATATATAGTAAATCCTTATAAATCAAAAGTAGTAAATCAAGCCCTTTATCTAGTTGCTCTCGTTCCTTAAAGTGAGAAAACCAATCCGTTTGTAAAAATAACAATGCCTTCATCCGGTTTTGTTTTAACACTTCATATAATTTTACCACTATTTTTTGAGCTTGTACAAACCATTCATCGTGGCTCAGCGCTAAACCTTCTTCTACATTTTGAGTAATTTGGGAAATGACGGAGGCAATTTGCGGTTGAAGATTGTGCTCTATCAATTTTTGTTTCACATTCTCAGGAGAAAGCGGCTGAAAGGTTAATACTTGACATCGCGAAATAATCGTTGGTAATATCCTCTGAACTTGCTCAGTCATTAAGATGGCAACTGTGTCATCCGATGGCTCTTCTAGAAACTTCAATAAGCTATTAGCCGCACCTACGGACATTTTATCAGCATCAGCAATCATATAGATTTTCCGATTTGCTTCTACGCTTTTTTTCGAAAATTCCTCTTGAAGCTGTTTAATTTGCTCCTTTTTAATCGATAAGCCATCTCGCTCAATATAATGAACATCTGGATGATTTCCACTCATGATTCGCTTGCAATTTCTACACTCTTCACATGGCTCATAACCAGCAATAGGAGCTTCACACAACAAGCTTTTAGCAAAAACATGGCTCACTTCATGTTTACCTATTCCTTTTTCTCCTTCAAACAAATAAGCATGTGCTACTCGTTTTTTTACTAAGCTATTTTGCAACATCCTCATAATCTGCGGCTGTACTTGTTTTGCTTCCTGCCATGTTTTATTCAAAATGATCAACTCACTTAAGTATTATAAATTCATGTATCAGATATTAACTGTATTATTTTACCATTATATTAATTGTTAGAAAGGAGGATAATGACAAATCGTTGTCCTATCATCCTTTTTTATGCAAAAATTCTACAATACTTTGCTTTGCCTGTTCAAACACGAACTCTAACGATTGACTCGCATCAATTAATACGAATCTCTCCTTCCATCGATTCATTACAAGCTGATAGCCTTCACGTACTTTTTTATGGAAATCGATTGTTTCCAAGTCTAAACGATTCACTTCCCGATGATTATTCGCTTGAATTCGCTTTAATCCTTCATCTGGTTCAATATCAAAATACAGCGTTATATCTGGCATAACATCAGCAATCGCAAATGTATTAATACTATAAATTTCTTCAATTTCTAAGCCGCGTGCATGCCCTTGATAAGCAAGCGAGCTATCAATAAAACGATCACATAGTACAATCATTCCCTGCTCTAATGCAGGAATAATTCTCTCAACTAGATGCTGACGCCTTGCTGCAGCATACAATAAAGCTTCCGTTCTTGAATCCATCGCTGTATTCTCTTTATTTAAAATCACTTCTCGAATTTGTTCTGCAATTGGAATTCCGCCTGGTTCCCTAGTTACAACAACACGATGTCCTTCCTTTTCTAAGGCAGCTCCTAAAAGTTGCAATATCGTTGTTTTTCCAGCACCTTCAGGCCCTTCCAATGTAATAAATGCTCCACGATTCATCGCTTATCCCACCGTTCATTATTTTACTGCTAGTATATCATTTTAACGGACAGACCCAGATTCGTAAACGATAAGCTCACCACTCATCAATGCTTGTCCACCGTGAAAACGGGATTTATGTGCTAATAAATGTTTTAAAGTCGCCACTTTCTCAGCTGTAATCATTTCCCCAGGCATAATAAAAGGAATCCCTGGAGGATATGGAATGACCATTTCTGCTGAAACTTGACCAATTGCTTCATTTAATAAAACTTGTTTTGTTTTCATTTGCTTCATATCTGAATAAGATACTACTAGTGTTGTTATGATTGCTTCTTCCTTCCATTGAATCATAGAAGAAGTACTATTTTGTCCCTTCTTCCCTTTTAACGCTCCTTGTATTTGTTCAATGGTCTGTCGTAAAGGATAAAACTGTTCCTTTTTTAATAATGGCAATATGAGTAAGACATTGCGGGGATCCGCCAATTCAGAATAAATACCTGCTTCTTCAAGTAAAGCTTGTACTTCATAACCACTTAGTCCCTGTGTTGATCGAATACTCACCTTTAGCGGGTCAGCTACAACACCTTTAGGCGGTTCTAACACTTCAACTTCTTTA
>NZ_CP026095.1:15000-25000 GCF_004006295.1 Peribacillus asahii | reverse complement strand
TTCTTGTCACTTTAATACCTGATGGCTTCAACAGTCTAGAAATATACATCGCTGTGGCTTCTCCCTCAATATTTGGATTGGTTGCCAGAATGACTTCCTGCACCGTCTCATCCTGCAGGCGCTTCAATAAATCAGGGATATTAATATCCTCCGGTCCAATTCCATCCATCGGCGAAATACTGCCATGTAACACATGATACAGCCCGTTAAACTCACGCATTTTCTCCATCGCAATGACGTCTTTCGGGTCCTGCACCACACAAATCACGTCTCGATCTCGACGCTGGTCTTCACAAATCATACACGGATCCTGATCGGTAATATGACCGCACACTGAACAATAGGAAAGATTTCTCTTCGCGTTAATCAGCGCTTTCGCAAAGTCTAACACCGTATCTTCCTTCATCCCTAACACAAAAAAAGCGAGTCTCGCTGCTGTTTTCGGTCCGATACCCGGTAACTTCATAAAGCTGTCAATGAGCTTTGAAATCGGTTCTGGATAATGCATCGTATCCTTCCTTCCATGACAGAAAAGAAACCTCCGTTACGGAAGTTTCTTTTCTTGCTATTTAAAACGGCAGATTCATGCCTTTTGTAAATTGACCCATCGTTTGGTTCGTTAATTCTTCTGCTTTCTTTAAGGCATCATTTGTTGCCGCTAATACTAAGTCTTGTAACATTTCGATATCATCCGGATCGACTACTTCAGGTTTAATCGTGACATCGACGATTTCTTTATGACCTGTCACAATCACGGTAACCATCCCGCCGCCAGCTGTTCCTTCGATTTTTTCTTCACCTAGTTTTTCTTGTGCCTCTGCCATTTTCTTTTGCATTTTTTGCATTTGTTTCATCATATTTTGCATGTTCCCCATGCCACCACGCATACCCATTGTTCGTACCTCCTAATTATTCTTTAATTTCTAGCAAATCATCCCCGACTAATTTACGGGCTTCTGCTATAAAAGGATCTTCTTCTTTTGATTCCGTTTCGGTTGGACCATCGAGTTGCTGCGTAGAAAGAAACTCTTCTCGCAATTGCTGCCATTGACTCTCCGGCACACCTGCCATTTCCATACGACGACCGGTAAGTTGTTCCATAATGGATGCAAGCATTTCGATTAAACGGCTATTTTCCATGGCCATTTGGCAATGAATATCATATTTAAATTTTACCACAAATGCACCTTCTGAGGCAGCAACAGGTTCTGCTTCTGTCAATAAAGCCGCTAATGACTTTAAATTCTGTTGACCCAGTTGTTCAAAAACTTCGCCCCATTTACTTTTTACTGCTTGTAAATCAGGTTTTGTCGCATGTTTTAAAATTTGATGAATTTTCCCTGCTGGTGCCTTATATGCTTTTTTTGTAGTCCTTTGTGCTTTTGGTTTGGTTGCTACTCGTTCAACATTAGAAATCGCTAATCCATTTTGTTTAAGATCTTCAATTTGCTTCTCAAGGCCCTCTATTTTAGCAAGAAGTTGTTGTACTTGTCCGTTATCAACTTGAGATGATGACTGTTCATTGCACAACTTTACAAGCGCGACTTCTAGTAAGATACGTGGATGATTCGTCCACTTCATATCCTGCTGTGTTGTATTAAAGCTTTCAATCATTTGATAAATCATGTCTGTAGAAATCATACCCGCGAGTTCTTTAAACTGCGGATCAATCAATACTCGTTCAAACGTATCAGCTAAACTTGGAGCTGATTGATATAATAACATATCTCGGAAGTAAAAAATAATATCTTCTATAAAACGAGCCGGATCTTTTCCCATTGCTAATAGTTCATCTAAAACTTGAAGGGAAACAGCCACATCTCTCTCATAAACAGCTCGCGCTAATCGACTTAAAAAAGCTTGTGATACCGATCCCGTCACTGTAAGAGCATCTTCTACTGTTACTTCATCTGTACTAAACGAAATAGCCTGATCAAGCAAGCTTAGCGCATCACGCATTCCGCCTTCAGCCGCTCTCGCAATAATATGTAAAGCCTGCTCATTACATGCCACACCTGTTTCACCCACAATTTGCGACATCCGACCAACGATATCTTGGGGTTGAATACGTTTAAAATCAAAACGTTGACAACGAGAAATTATCGTTAGGGGAATTTTATGCGGCTCAGTTGTAGCTAAAATAAAGATGACATGCCTAGGAGGCTCTTCTAATGTTTTTAATAAAGCATTGAAAGCTCCTTGTGATAGCATATGTACTTCATCGATGATATACACTTTGTATGTAACTGCGTTGGGGGTATACTTCACTTTATCGCGAATATCTCGAATTTCTTCTACCCCATTATTAGAAGCCGCATCAATTTCAATCACATCCGATATGGAGCCGTCAGTAATACCTCGGCAGGTCGCACATTCATTACAAGGTTCACTTGTTGGCGCATGCTCACAGTTTACAGCCTTCGCGAGGATTTTGGCCGCACTCGTTTTCCCTGTACCACGCGGTCCTGAAAATAAATAGGCGTGGGAAACTTTTTGCCCGATGAGAGCGTTTTGCAACGTTTTCGTTACATGTTCCTGACCGACTACATCAATAAATTGTTGTGGTCGCCACACCCGATATAATGCTTGATATCCCACGGTAATCCCTCCTTTATTTTCTCCATCTCTCTTAATTATAGCGTACTTATTTCCATCGTTACAATGTAAGATGAGCAGCTGGCAGATACGTTCTTTGTCTTCCAAAGCGATTAGTTAAATCATAGAGCCAATGACGCCAACAAAACGTATCAAAAATTTTATACTTCCTTATCTTGATACAAAAAAACTCACCCTTAATGGATGAGTTGATTTATTATGTAATAACTGCCGTGCACCTTCTGTCGATTAACAACCATAAGCGTTACTTAAGCAGTTAGCTCGGCCCAGGCAACCCTGCGGCACATGGGAACTTCCACTTAATGCTGCTTCCTTCCGGACCTGACATAGTTCATGGAGACCCATTGCGCAGGACCCGGACGTCAACACCACTTACTTAAGGCAGACCCTACAGTACGCTAACCTCGAGAAGGGATTCCGTCTCGCTAGAGCGGATTGCGAGTTCAGGGCACCGCTACCTCCCCACCTAGCACGGCAAATATGATACCAATAATTAGTGTACCTCATCTAGGTACATGATTTATTATACCGATTATATTTTAAAAAAGCAATATTTATTAGCTGTTAATATCTTCTATGCAATGTGAGTTTTTTGCTTTCTTAGCCGCCTTTTTTTGCTCACGAAGTTCTTTAAAAAAAGCCGTCAGTATACCGCCGCACTCTTCTTGCAGTACACCGCTCGTTACTTCGCTTTGATGATTAAAACGTTCATCTTGAAGTAAATTCATAAACGTCCCAGCACATCCTGCCTTTGGATCATGCGCACCAAAGACCACCCTCTTAATACGGGAATTAATAATTGCACCCGAACACATCGGGCACGGTTCAAGCGTTACATATAAAGTGGCTTCTTCTAGCCTCCATGTTCCAAGAACTTCACAAGCCTCACGTATTGCTAATAATTCTGCATGAGCCACTGCATTTTGATCCGTCTCACGTAAATTATAAGCTCTAGCGATTACTTCATCCTTCCAAACAACAATTGCACCAATTGGTACTTCTTGAAGAGCACGTGCTTTTTTTGCTTCTTGTAAAGCTATATTCATATAATACGCATCATCTTCCACCATCTATCCCCCCTTTTATAGGAGTAAAGAGACGCTATCGAGCTAACTATAAAGAGTAAACACACATTATCCTCACATATAGGACATCGTATCGCACTATCTATAATGGATGCAAACTTAAAAAAGGAGAATATTTATGAAATGCGCCCTAATTATTATTGATATGATTAATGATTTTAAATTTGCTCATGGCGATTTACTGCTTAAGCATACTAAATCTATTGTTAAACCGATTTTACATATTAAAGAAACCATAAAAAAACAAGGGGCTCCCATCATCTACATCAATGATCACTACAATTTATGGCAAGCTGACTTTGAAAAAATTATCGCCACTTGTCAACATGAACAAAATACAGACATCATTGAACAAATTAAGCCAACAAATGATGATTACTTTTTAATTAAACCAAAACATTCTGCTTTTTACGGTACAGCTCTTCAAACTTTATTACACCAATTAAAAGTCGATACTTTAATTTTAACTGGAATTGCAGGGAATATCTGCGTCCTTTTCACTGCCAACGACGCTTATATGCGTGAATATAAAATCTGGGCACCAGAGAACGCAATTGCCTCTGCCGATATACAGGACAATCAATATGCTTTAACGATGATGAATCAAGTATTAAAAGCAAGTACAGCTAAAAGCTCTCTTATTTCATCTTTTCTCCAATAAAAGAATCCGTTACGTAATGTAACGGATTTTCATACGATTCCATATTTATGCATGCAAGTGTGATTAAAAAATAAATGGAGGAGGTAGAGGGATTCGAACCCCCGCGGGGTTTGACCCCCCTGTCGGTTTTCAAGACCGATCCCTTCAGCCAGACTTGGGTATACCTCCGTGTTGACAGTTAATATAGTACAATGATTCAAAAAGAATGTCAACATCTCGACCACTTTTTTTAGCATAAGAAAGATTATCAATGAAATAAAAGGAAAGTCACTTCAGCAGCAACATTCGTTAATACATCATTTAAAAAGAGGGACATTACCTTTGACAGATAAGTCCCCTTTCTTTCAAATTAGCTAGGCTTAATGACTTCTACGCCACGCATATATGGTCGTAATACTTCCGGAATAATAACGCTTCCGTCTTCTTGTTGATAATTTTCCAAAATAGCTGCTACCGTTCTGCCGATAGCTAAACCAGATCCATTTAATGTATGAACAGACTCCGGTTTTCCTTTCGTATCACGACGGAAACGGATATTCGCACGTCTCCCTTGGAAAGCTTCAAAATTACTACAAGAAGAGATTTCTCGATAACCGCCATAGTTCGGCAGCCATACTTCAAGATCATATTTCTTCGCTGCGGTAAATCCTAAGTCTGCTGTACACATGCTCAATACACGATATGGTAGACCAAGCAGTTGTAACACCTTCTCAGCATGACCTGTTAAGTTTTCAAGTTCTTGATAAGAGTCTTCTGGCTTTACAATCTTCACAAGCTCGACTTTATTAAATTGATGCTGGCGAATCAGACCGCGTGTGTCTCGGCCTGCAGACCCTGCTTCAGAACGGAAGCATGCTGTATAAGCTACATAGCTAAGCGGTAAATCCTCTCCATTTAAAATCTCATCACGATGGAAGTTCGTTACAGGCACTTCAGCTGTTGGAATTAAGAAATAATCTTCACTTTCAATACGAAATGCATCTTCCTCGAACTTCGGCAACTGTCCAGTACCTGTCATACTTGCGCGGTTTACCATAAACGGTGTCATTAATTCTTCATAACCATGTTCTTCTACATGTAAATCCAACATAAAACTTGCTAATGCACGCTCTAATCGTGCGCCTAGCCCTTTATAAAAAACAAAACGGCTTCCTGTTACTTTTGCAGCGCGTTCAAAGTCAACAATCCCTAAATCTGTTGCTATATCCCAATGCGGCTTTGGTTCAAATGTAAATTGTGGAATTTCCCCCCACTTACGAGCTTCTACATTATCATCTTCTGTTTCTCCAATTGGAACACTTTCATGCGGAATGTTTGGAATAGATAAGAGAAGCATATCTAACTTCGCTTCTACTTCACGAAGTTCTTCATCTAAACCTTTAATTCGATCCCCCACTTCACGCATTTCGACAATTAATGTATCAGCATCTTTTTTCTCACGTTTTAATACTGCTACTTGTTGAGATACTTCATTTCTTTTACTTTTTAGCTGCTCTACCTCAGCAATTAACTCACGACGTTTCACATCTAATTCTTCAAATGCCCCTAAATCCGTTAAGTCTTCTCCACGATATTGCAGAATACGTTTTACTTCTTCAAAATTATTTCGTAAAAATTTTAAATCTAACATCTTTCTTTCCTCCTATTTATATAGCTTATAGCTTATGAACGCAAAAAACTCCCGTCCCTATAAAAGGGACGAGAGTTAACCCGCGTTGCCACCCTAGTTGAAGACAATATTTGTCTTCCACTTGTCAAGATAACGGCTTGAACCGAAAGTACTTACTAACCTAAAAGGTGTTCCGTTCTTTACTCAAGGATGGATTCACAAGATGCTTACACCGATTTTCACCAACCATCGGCTCTCTACAGCAAGCTTCTCTTGTTACTATTTCCTGTCATAGCTTTATAAATCAAATTGTTTTTCCATAATGTACTACAATTATTTGCAAGTTGCAACCGTTTTATACGCGAATTCTATTAAAACCATCCTTTAACAGTAGAAGCAGCACTTGACCAAATATCAGCGAAGAATCCACCTACTGCACGCATAGAAAGAACAAACCAATTCGCTTTTTCCACTGACTCAGCAGCTACAACGTCTACCTTAACCGCTTTAACTTCTGGATTCGTGATTGAACCATATGATTCTGCTCCTACTTGAACAGTAATATAACCAAGCTTTTCACCTTTTTTAATCGGCGCTGTTAATTGACCCTCTTCATTTAACTTACTTTTATCAATAACGAGTTTCGTTTTAACATGATCTTTGTAATCATCTTCTACAACTAAATCTAGTGCTTCTTTTGTTTCAATATTAACTACGTCTTCTTTTCCTTTCACAACATCAAGTGACTTATGCCCTTTGACCTGATAGTGTGCAGGAAGAATTTCTTCTTTATTAAACTGATCAAAAGCGTAGTCCATTAATTTAATACTATCTCTAAAACGCTCGTCTTTAGATGTTGATTTCATAACCACTGTAATATAACGTTGCCCATCACGAACAGCCGTTCCAGTATGAGCGTACCCGGCAAAATCTGTTGAACCTGTTTTTAAACCATCAACACCATCATATTCAAAGATTAAACCCGGCAACATCCAATTAAAGTTTGGATATTCTCTACCATCACGAAATTTCAATTTAGAGATACTTGAGTAATCTAGCGCTTCTGGATAATCATTAATTAACCGATAGGCTAGTAAAGCTACATCCTGCGCTGTCATTACATTTTCTTCATTTGCATCGCCAGACGGATGATTTCCTAGTAAATCAGAATTATTAAGTCCAGTAGAATTTACAAATTTATAGTTTTTTAAACCTAGTTCTTTCGCTTTTTTATTCAGTAGTTGAACAAATTTCTTCTCGCTACCAGCAATTTTTTCAGCCAGAGCTACTGTTGCAGCGTTACCAGAGTATACAGCCATCGCACCATATAATTCTTCGACTGTATACTCTTCACCTTGTGTTAAGCCTACATTCGACAAATTCGGCGCCTTGGATAGTTTATGTACATACTCATTTATTTGAACTTTTGTATCCCAAGAAATTTTTTTATTATGAATCGCTTCTAACACGATATATTCTGTCATCATTTTAGACATTGAAGCAATACCTAAAACTTTTTCGGCATTTTTTTCATATATAATTTGCCCGGTTTCACCATCAATGATAATCGCTGCTTCTGCTTTTAAGCCTAAATTATCAGATTCAGCTTGAGCTTTCCCCGGTTGATAAGCAAATTGTGACAATGCGAGAACAAAAACGGTCATGAACATCAGGGTCATCTTGCTGATTCTTTTCAATTTCCAATACCTCCACCTTGTAAGCTTTTTAATAATAGGCAGCTATTTCTGGTCTGCCTCACACACTTTTTTTAGTTTATCATAGAAAAAACAAAAAAAATAGGTAGAGTCATGAAAGACGATACCTATTTTTTTGGTAATTTTTATTCCATCTTTAGCAGGTAGTAAGACCTCTACCAAGGGAGGTTTTACCTTATTGTAAAGAATAGTTCGGTGCTTCTTTTGTAATTTGAACATCATGCGGATGACTTTCTCTTAAGCCCGCACCTGTCATTTTAACGAATTGTGCTCTTTCTTTTAAATCCGTTAAAGTAGGTGTTCCGCAGTATCCCATACCTGAACGAATACCACCGATTAATTGATAAATTGTATCTGCAAGAGGTCCTTTATAAGGAAGACGTCCCTCAATTCCTTCTGGAACGAATTTCTTATTATCTTCTTGGAAGTAACGGTCTTTAGACCCTTTTTCCATTGCTGCAACAGAACCCATACCACGATATACTTTAAAACGTCGGCCTTGGAAGATTTCTGTTTCCCCTGGACTTTCCGTAACACCAGCCAGTAAGCTTCCAAGCATTACTGCATCTCCGCCTGCAGCTAAAGCTTTTACAACATCACCAGAGTATTTAATACCACCATCAGCAATAATTGTTTTACCATGTTTGCGAGCTTCTGTTGCACAATCATATACAGCTGTAATTTGTGGTACACCTACACCAGCAACAACACGTGTTGTACAAATTGATCCAGGCCCAATTCCAACTTTTACAATATCAGCACCTGCTTCAATTAATGCTCGTGTGCCTTCTGCTGTTGCAACGTTCCCTGCGATAATTGTCAATTCAGGATAAGCATCTCGAATTTCTTTAACTTTTCCAAGAACACCTGCAGAATGGCCGTGTGCTGTATCTAATACAATGACATCAACATGTGCTTTTACTAGCATTTCTACACGCTTCATTGTATCTTTCGTTACTCCAACTGCAGCTCCAACAAGTAATCTTCCTTGTTTATCTTTAGCTGAGTTAGGGAATTCAATAACTTTTTCGATATCTTTAATTGTAATTAGTCCCTTTAAAACACCGTTATCGTCAACAAGAGGGAGTTTCTCGATTTTATATTTCTGAAGAATTTTTTCAGCTTGCTCTAAGTTTGTTCCGACTGATGCTGTCACTAAATTTTCAACTGTCATTACATCAGAAATTTTTAAAGAGAAATCATCAATAAAGCGTAAATCACGATTTGTAATAATCCCAACAAGCTTTTGATCTGTTTCATTATTAACAATTGGCACTCCAGAAATTCGATATTTGCCCATTAAATGCTCAGCATCAAATACTTGATGTTCTGGCGTTAAGAAAAATGGGTCAGAGATAACACCACTCTCAGAACGTTTAACCTTATCTACTTGATCAGCTTGAGCTTCAATTGACATATTTTTATGAATAATTCCTAAGCCACCTTGACGAGCCATTGCGATCGCCATTTCCGCTTCTGTTACTGTATCCATTCCTGCACTAATAATCGGAATATTGAGTTTCAAATTTTCCGCCAACTCTACTTTTAAACTTACATCGTTTGGTAGTACCTCCGACTTTCCTGGTACCAGTAACACATCATCAAAAGTTAAACCTTCTTTTGCAAACTTATTTTCCCACATTTCTTTCCCCTCCTGCTAAAAAATATTATTTGTAGGTTATCAACTGGGCATAATACTGTCAAGAACGAATGGAAAAGTTTGATTTTTCTATTAATTTAAAAAATTCAAAGGAGCTGTTATCTTTGTTTATAAACACTGGTTATTTTGATTCCCTTTTGCCTTTTTTTTCAGCATCTTCTTCTCAACTATTTTTAAGAAAACATTATACTCAACTACATATTCCAAATGCAGAACAAAAGAGCTATGAAAATTGCTACCCGTTTATATATTATCTAGAACACGCAAAAACATACTATGAACAAGCAAGTATTGCTCCACTCTCTATACAGCCTACTTTAACGTTCTACGGGTTTGTACAGCTTTTAAAAGCATGTTTACTTACCGTAGACCCTAATTACCCTGAATCGACTTCCTTGCTTGCTCATGGGGTCACAACAAGAAAAAGAAAAAAGCAACAATATGAGTTTTTGAAGGATGAAGTAAAAGTACAAAAAAATGGATTAATCACTTGTTTAGCTGAAAAAATTTTTAATATCAAACAGTTAGAAGGGGAAAAATTTACAATGGAAACACTACTGAAGGAAATTCCAGAAATGCAAATGAATTCCCCTATCCATTCTTCCAAACAATTCGAAACACTAACTCTTACACATCAAGGCTTTCTACTACCAT
>NZ_CP026095.1:0-12500 GCF_004006295.1 Peribacillus asahii | reverse complement strand
TGGGACCTTAGCTGGTGGTCTGGGCTGTTTCCCTTTTGACTACGGATCTTATCACTCGCAGTCTGACTCCCGAGTATAAGTATTTGGCATTCGGAGTTTGACTGAATTCGGTAACCCGATGGGGGCCCCTAGTCCAATCAGTGCTCTACCTCCAATACTCTCAATCTCGAGGCTAGCCCTAAAGCTATTTCGGAGAGAACCAGCTATCTCCAAGTTCGATTGGAATTTCTCCGCTACCCACACCTCATCCCCGCACTTTTCAACGTGCGTGGGTTCGGGCCTCCATTCAGTGTTACCTGAACTTCACCCTGGACATGGGTAGATCACCTGGTTTCGGGTCTACGACCTCATACTCATTCGCCCTATTCAGACTCGCTTTCGCTGCGGCTCCGTCTCATCAACTTAACCTTGCATGAAATCGTAACTCGCCGGTTCATTCTACAAAAGGCACGCCATCACCCATGAACGGGCTCTGACTACTTGTAGGCACACGGTTTCAGGTTCTCTTTCACTCCCCTTCCGGGGTGCTTTTCACCTTTCCCTCACGGTACTGGTTCACTATCGGTCACTAGGGAGTATTTAGCCTTGGGAGATGGTCCTCCCTGCTTCCGACGGGATTTCACGTGTCCCGCCGTACTCAGGATCCACTCAGGAGGGAACGAAGTTTCAACTACAGGGTTTTTACCTTCTCTGACGGACCTTTCCAGATCTCTTCATTTACCCCGTTCCTTTGTAACTCCATGTAGAGTGTCCTACAACCCCAAGAGGCAAGCCTCTTGGTTTGGGCTAATTCCGTTTCGCTCGCCGCTACTCAGGAAATCGCGTTTGCTTTCTCTTCCTCCGGGTACTTAGATGTTTCAGTTCCCCGGGTCTGCCTTCAGTACCCTATGTATTCAGGTAAAGATACTGTTCCATTACGAACAGTGGGTTTCCCCATTCGGAAATCTCCGGATCAAAGCTTACTTACAGCTCCCCGAAGCATATCGGTGTTAGTCCCGTCCTTCATCGGCTCCTAGTGCCAAGGCATCCACCGTGCGCCCTTTCTAACTTAACCATTCAAAAAATCTTACTCGGTGTTTTGAAAATTGACGCAAAAAATATTGCCTTCTATCTATTATCTAGTTTTCAAAGAACAAGTATCATTTGGTGGAGCCTAGCGGGATCGAACCGCTGACCTCCTGCGTGCAAGGCAGGCGCTCTCCCAGCTGAGCTAAGGCCCCAAAAAGTAAATGGTGGGCCTAAGTGGACTCGAACCACCGACCTCACGCTTATCAGGCGTGCGCTCTAACCAGCTGAGCTATAGGCCCATTTACATAACTATCTTATTAAGAATGAATCACTCATTCAAAACTGAACAAAACAAAAGCGCCTCTTTAATGAAGAACCGAGATTCTTCATGTTTCCTTAGAAAGGAGGTGATCCAGCCGCACCTTCCGATACGGCTACCTTGTTACGACTTCACCCCAATCATCTATCCCACCTTAGGCGGCTGGCTCCAAAAGGTTACCTCACCGACTTCGGGTGTTACAAACTCTCGTGGTGTGACGGGCGGTGTGTACAAGGCCCGGGAACGTATTCACCGCGGCATGCTGATCCGCGATTACTAGCGATTCCGGCTTCATGTAGGCGAGTTGCAGCCTACAATCCGAACTGAGAATGGCTTTATGAGATTCGCTTACCCTCGCGGGTTCGCAGCTCTTTGTACCATCCATTGTAGCACGTGTGTAGCCCAGGTCATAAGGGGCATGATGATTTGACGTCATCCCCACCTTCCTCCGGTTTGTCACCGGCAGTCACCTTAGAGTGCCCAACTGAATGCTGGCAACTAAGATCAAGGGTTGCGCTCGTTGCGGGACTTAACCCAACATCTCACGACACGAGCTGACGACAACCATGCACCACCTGTCACTCTGTCCCCCGAAGGGGAACGCCCTATCTCTAGGGTTGGCAGAGGATGTCAAGACCTGGTAAGGTTCTTCGCGTTGCTTCGAATTAAACCACATGCTCCACCGCTTGTGCGGGCCCCCGTCAATTCCTTTGAGTTTCAGCCTTGCGGCCGTACTCCCCAGGCGGAGTGCTTAATGCGTTAGCTGCAGCACTAAAGGGCGGAAACCCTCTAACACTTAGCACTCATCGTTTACGGCGTGGACTACCAGGGTATCTAATCCTGTTTGCTCCCCACGCTTTCGCGCCTCAGCGTCAGTTACAGACCAGAGAGTCGCCTTCGCCACTGGTGTTCCTCCACATCTCTACGCATTTCACCGCTACACGTGGAATTCCACTCTCCTCTTCTGCACTCAAGTCCCCCAGTTTCCAATGACCCTCCACGGTTGAGCCGTGGGCTTTCACATCAGACTTAAAGGACCGCCTGCGCGCGCTTTACGCCCAATAATTCCGGACAACGCTTGCCACCTACGTATTACCGCGGCTGCTGGCACGTAGTTAGCCGTGGCTTTCTGGTTAGGTACCGTCAAGGTACGAGCAGTTACTCTCGTACTTGTTCTTCCCTAACAACAGAGCTTTACGACCCGAAGGCCTTCTTCGCTCACGCGGCGTTGCTCCGTCAGACTTTCGTCCATTGCGGAAGATTCCCTACTGCTGCCTCCCGTAGGAGTCTGGGCCGTGTCTCAGTCCCAGTGTGGCCGATCACCCTCTCAGGTCGGCTACGCATCGTCGCCTTGGTGAGCCGTTACCTCACCAACTAGCTAATGCGCCGCGGGTCCATCTGTAAGTGATAGCAAAACCATCTTTCCATCTTCTCTCATGCGAGAAAAGAAAGTATCCGGTATTAGCTCCGGTTTCCCGAAGTTATCCCAGTCTTACAGGCAGGTTACCCACGTGTTACTCACCCGTCCGCCGCTAATCTCAGGGAGCAAGCTCCCATTGATTCGCTCGACTTGCATGTATTAGGCACGCCGCCAGCGTTCGTCCTGAGCCAGGATCAAACTCTCCGATAGAATTTGACTTGCTCATGTTGCACTTTTTTATAGTGTGTGCTCACTTAAAAAATAACGTTGGCGCTTTGTTTTGTTCAGTTTTCAAAGAACGATATCTATTACTTTTGAAGAAACAACTTTAATATCATAACATCTAAAAATCATAATGTCAACAACTTTTTTCATTTCCCTGTCGACTTAAATAAGTATAACTAGTATTAAAAGCAATTGCAAGCTTTTTTTAAGAAAACTATCATTTTACATTATATACCACTAAATCTCATAGATTAGTTTAAAAAATCATGTTACACGTGAAACATCATTTACTCTTACCGCTTTTATTGTTACGTGAAATTTATAATGAACTGAACTTCATATAGAAGAACTAATTAAAAAAAGCCAAGGCTTTATGCCTGGCTTTTCTATCACTCATCTCCGTCAATTTCTTCTGTCACAATTTCAGAAGAATTCTCTTCATCATCTTCTTCTTTGTCATCTTCACGTTCAACAATTGCAACGGTAGATACATATTCATTCTCTGCTTCTTCAAGACGAATAAGTTTTACACCTTGTGTGCTGCGACCTGTTTTTGAAATATCTTCAACAGCCATTCGAATTAAAACACCCGCTGCCGTAATAAGCATTAAATCTTCTTCCGCTCCAGGCACTACTGTTTTAATAGAGACAAGCTCACCATTTTTCTCAGTAACGTTACATGTTTTAATCCCTATACCGCCACGACTTTGAATTCGATATTCTTCTTCAGCTGTTCGTTTTCCATATCCATTTTTCGTAACAATTAAGATTTCCTCTTGCTCTTCTAATATTTCCATACCGACGACTTCATCTTCAGCACGTAGAGAAATTCCTTTAACTCCCGCTGCTGTTCTTCCCATCGTACGAACATCGCTTTCTGGGAAACGAATCATCATTCCTGTTTTTGTTCCAATGATAATTTGTTTGTTACCATCTGTCATACGAACAGAAATTAACTCATCATCTTCTCGTAAACCTAATGCAATTAATCCATTGTTACGAATATGAGCAAAAGAAGATAAAGGAGTTCGTTTTGATATTCCATGTTTCGTTGTAAAGAATAAGAACCAATCATCCGCAAATTCCTTCACTGGGATAATCGCATTAACCGTTTCCCCTTTCTCGACCTCTATTAGGTTGATCAAAGGTAAACCTTTTGCTGTTCTTCCGTACTCTGGGATTTCATAGCCTTTAGCTCGATATACCTTCCCTTTATTTGTAAAGAACAGCAGCGTATCGTGTGTTGAGGTTGTTAAAAGATGCTCTACAAAGTCATCTTCATTTGTTCCCATTCCTTGAATACCACGGCCACCGCGTTTTTGACTGCGATATGTTGAAGCAGGTAAACGTTTAATATAGCCATTGTGCGTTAACGTAACAATAATAGTTTCTTCCGGAATTAAGTCTTCATCCTCTAAACTCTCAAAGCCGCTTAGTAAAATTTCCGTACGTCTTGTATCATTAAAACGCTCTTTAATTTCAAGAAGCTCTTCACGAATAATTTCTAGCACTTTTTCTTCATCAGCTAAAATCGCTTTTAATTCTGCAATAAGAGCCATAATCGCTTGATATTCTTCTTCAATTTTTTCACGTTCTAAACCGGTTAAACGCTGAAGACGCATATCTAAGATTGCTTGCGCTTGTTTTTCTGAAAGTGAAAACTTCTCCATCAAACCTTCACGCGCAATATCAGTCGTCTTCGAACTACGGATTAAAGCAATAACTTCATCTAAGTGATCGAGAGCAATTCGCAATCCCGCTAAAATATGAGCACGAGCTTCCGCTTTCCGTAGTTCAAACTCTGTGCGACGGCGAATAACCACTTTTTGATGTTCTAAGTAATAATATAAGCATTGTTTTAAATTCAATACTTTCGGCTGGCCATCTACAAGAGCTAGAAGGTTAATACCGAATGTCGTTTGCATAGATGTATGTTTATATAAATTATTTAATAAAACACTCGTATTCACATCTTTCCGAACTTCCATAACGATACGCATACCATTTCGGTCCGATTCATCCCTTAAGTCTGTAATCCCTTCAATTCTCTTCTCACGAGCAAGATCAGCAATTTTTTCGATTAGTCTCGCTTTATTTACTTGATACGGAATTTCAGTCACAAGAATCATTTGTTTTCCATTAGGTTTCACTTCAATATCTACTTTTGCTCGCTGGACAATGGAACCTCTGCCTGTCTCATATGCCTTTCTAATTCCACTACGCCCTAAAATATAACCGGCTGTTGGGAAATCTGGACCTGGAATATACTCCATTAACTCTTGAATTGTAATATCAGGATTTTTACTTAAAGCAAGAACACCATCGATGACTTCTCCTAATTGATGCGGTGGAATATTTGTAGCCATTCCCACGGCAATTCCTGATGAACCATTTACCAATAAATTAGGGAAACGGGCCGGCATAACAGCAGGTTCTCTTTCAGAACCATCATAGTTGTCCTGATAGTCGATAGTATCTTTATTCAAATCCCGTACGAGTTCCATTGAAATTTTAGACATTCTCGCTTCTGTATAACGCATGGCCGCTGCCTGGTCGCCGTCAACAGAACCGAAATTCCCATGGCCGTCTACAAGCATATGGCGGTAGTTAAATGGTTGAGCCATACGTACCATTGTTTCATATACAGCTGAATCACCATGCGGATGGTACTTACCAATAACATCTCCAACAATACGAGCAGATTTCTTATAAGGTTTATCTGCTGTAATTCCAAGGTCATTCATTGCATACAAAATTCTCCGATGAACGGGTTTCAGTCCATCTCTGACATCAGGTAAGGCTCGTGACACAATAACACTCATTGCATAATCTAAAAACGAAGTCCGCATTTCGGTACTAATATTGATTTCTTTAACATTGGATCTTTCTTGTTCTGACATGGAGCCAACCTCCTATATAAAGCTTCTGATCTCATTTCATCAATGAGATGTCATATAAACAACAGGATGAATCCATCATCCTGTTGTCCAATCAAATATCTAAATTTTTAACGTAAATGGCATTTTCCTCAATAAAGTTACGACGCGGCTCTACTTTATCCCCCATTAACATTTCGAAAGTTTCATCCGCTTCAATCGCATCTTTTAAACTGACTTGTAATAGCGTACGTGTATCAGGGTTCATTGTCGTTTCCCATAGCTGCTCTGGATTCATTTCACCAAGCCCTTTATAACGCTGTAAATTAGGTTTAGGTGTACTTGGTAACCCTGCCATAATTTCCTCAAGCTGACGGTCATTATAAGCATATTCTACTTTTTTACCTTGTTGAATTTTATATAATGGTGGTTGAGCAATATAAATATAGCCGTACTCAATAATTTTTCTCATATATCTGTAGAAAAAGGTTAGCATAAGAGTACGAATATGAGCACCATCGACATCGGCATCCGTCATAATAACAATCTTATGATATCTTGCTTTTTCAATATTAAATTCATCACCAATCCCTGTCCCCAGTGCGGTAATAATCGTACCGATTTCAGCATTGGAAAGAATGCGATCTAAACGAGCTTTTTCTACGTTTAGAATTTTTCCTCTTAGAGGCAGAATCGCTTGGAAATGACGATCACGCCCCTGTTTTGCGGATCCGCCCGCTGAGTTTCCTTCTACGATATATAATTCACTAATGGCAGGATCTTTTGATGAACAGTCTGCCAATTTCCCAGGCAAACTTGAAACTTCTAAAGCATTTTTTCTTCTCGTCATTTCACGAGCCTTTTTCGCTGCAAGGCGAGCACGCGCAGCCATCAAGCCTTTATCTACGATTTTTCTAGCTACAGCTGGATTTTCATACATAAAGGCATCGAGCTTTTCAGATAGAATAGAGTCTGCTACAGACCGTACTTCAGAGTTACCCAGTTTCGTTTTCGTTTGCCCTTCAAATTGTGGGTCAGGGTGTTTAATAGAAACAATAGCTGTTAATCCTTCACGAACATCTTCACCTGATAAATTAGCATCGGATTCCTTGATTAAACCATTTTTACGTGCATAGTCATTAATGACACGAGTTAACCCCGCTTTGAAGCCTGATTCATGAGTTCCCCCTTCATACGTATGAATATTATTAGCAAAGGAGAATACATTACTAATATAGCTTTCATTGTATTGAAGAGCTATTTCCACGGAAATACCGTCTTTTTCGCCCTCCATGAAAATTGGTTCTGCATGAAGCACTTCCTTTGAACGATTTAAATGCTCCACATACGATTTAATTCCACCTTCATAATGGTACTCATTAGACTTCCCTTCACCGCGTTTATCTTCAATAGCGAGCTTTAACCCTTTATTTAAGAAGGCAAGCTCTCGAATTCTTGTCGCTAACGTGTCATACTCATATTCCAACGTTTCTCTAAAGATTTCGCCATCTGGTACGAAGTGAATAGTCGTTCCTGTACGATCTGTTTCACCGATAATTTGTAAATCAGCTTGTGGAACGCCTCGCTTATATTGCTGGTAATAAATATTTCCATCTATATGAACAAATACTTCCAATAATGTAGAGAGGGCATTTACAACGGAAGCACCTACTCCATGCAATCCACCAGATACTTTATAACCTCCGCCGCCAAATTTACCTCCAGCATGAAGGACAGTTAAAATAACTTCTACAGCAGGGCGCCCCATCTTTTCTTGTATACCAACGGGAATCCCTCGTCCATTATCGACGACTGTAATACTATTATCTTCTTCAATTTTTACCTGGATTTCTGTACAAAAACCTGCGAGTGCTTCATCGATACTATTATCGACAATTTCCCAAACAAGGTGGTGTAAACCTTTTGAAGACGTACTTCCGATATACATCCCTGGACGTTTACGTACAGCTTCTAAGCCTTCTAATACTTGTATTTGATCTGCACCGTATTCTTGAGGTTGTAGTTCACTTTGTTCCATTGTCATCTCAAATCACCTACACTTTTCTATTCACATTTAACATTTTTTAAACTAAAGAAGCGATCCGTCTACTTATTCATCTACTACAATTGAATGTTGCTGCGAACGTTTTTTTAAAGTCATTGAAGCAAGAGGTGAGTAATATACATGCTTAGTTGTCACAACAATGGACTTTATGGAATTCTTCGCTAAATGCAATGTGACATCTGCCTTTTGCTGTAGAAACTCTGCAAGTATAGGGGAAGATTCGAGCAGCTTTTTATCTAAAATCGTCACAATTTCATCTGTCTTTACAAGAATGTCTTCACCGATATGAAGATACATAAGTTCACCTCTTTACTTTACCTTTGTAATCGTTCCTTGTTTCACAAAAAAGGTGGATGCGTCTTTTAACGTTTGATGATCGATTCCTTCAACAGAAGTTGTTGTAACAAATGTTTGAACTTTTCCTTGAATTGTATTTAATAAATGAGATTGCCGGTAGTCATCCAGCTCTGATAAAACGTCATCTAAAAGTAGAATTGGATATTCGCCTATTTCTGCATGAATGAGTTCTATTTCTGCTAATTTTAAAGATAGAGCCGTTGTGCGTTGCTGACCTTGTGAACCAAAGGTTTGCACATCACGATCATTGACATAAAAAATAAGATCATCACGATGAGGGCCCACTAATGTAACTCCACGGTCTATTTCTTTTGTCTTTATTCGATCACATGTTTCTTGAAACACTTCTATTATTTTCGACAAATCCATAGTTTCTAATACATGAAGAGATGGTTTATATTGTATTTTCAATTCTTCTAAATTTCTTGATATACCAGAATGGATTGGTTTTGCCCATTCTTGTAAAACAGCTAAAAATTGATATCTTTTTTCGACAATTTTCGCTGCATGTTGAATAAACTGTTCTGTTAAAACGTCGAGCATCGTTGTATCACTTTGTTTTTTCGTTTGCAACAATTTTAAATAGTGATTTCGTTGTTGCACAATTTTATGGTATTGACTCATATCATGAAGATAAACAGGAGATATTTGACCAATCTCCATATCAATAAAACGACGTCGAACTTGCGGGCTCCCCTTCACTAAATGAAGATCTTCTGGTGCAAACATAACCACATTCATGCTGCCTACATATTGGCTAAGTTTCTGTTGTTCAATATGATTAACTTTTGCCTTTTTTCCTTTTTTGGCAATGGTCAATTCAAGTGGTAAGGATGTATTTCGCTTTTTAACTCTACCTTCTATTTTAGCATATTCTTCGTCCCAGCGAATGAGTTCTTTGTCATTTGAAGTTCGATGGGACTTTGCCATTGCCAAAACAAAGATTGATTCCATGACATTCGTTTTCCCTTGAGCATTTTCCCCTAGAATGACATTTACTTTGTTTTCAAAGGAAAGCTCAACTTCTTCATAATTTCGGTAATTTCTCAAATGAATGTTTTCGATATACATAATCTGCTCTTCCTTTCGGCATTAGCCGATAATCGTAAAGCTACCGAATTCGGGAATCTCGATTTTGTCACCCACTCTTAACTTTCTTCCTCTCCGTACATCGAGCTCATTATTAATAAATACTTCATGTTCACTTAAGAACCATTTCGCCATACCGCCGCTTTGAATCACATCAGCAAGCTTTAAAAACTGTCCCAATGTAATATATTCCGTACTGATTTGTATTTCTGTCATCCATTTTTCACTCATTTCAAAATAATTTCTAATACTTTATTTTACTAAATATCTGTTAATAAGACAAAATTTTGACTAACAGAACTTTTTGCATGAGCCATACAAAAAAATAAAGACCTGAATATCAAGTCTTTATTTCTCCGCATATTCCCCTAATAGGTTCTAACCGGAAGGATTAATTGCAGCATTCGATCATCATGAAGTGGACAAATAACGAATGGACGCATCGCTCCTGTAAAACTAATTTTAATATCTGTACCTTCTAATGCTTTTAATGCATCCATAACAAACTTTGCACTAAAAGAGATTTTTAATTCTTCTCCTTCAATGGCTTCAGCAACAATTTCCTCTACCACTTTACCGACTTCGGGGGTATTAGACGATACTTCAATAACTCCCCCGTCATGTGTCAATAATTTGACTACATTATTGCGGTTTTCTTTCGCCAATAAAGATGCTCGATCAATCGCTTGTAAGAGCTCTTTCGTTTTAACAATCACATCTGTTTTACTATCTGTCGGAATAAGTCGAGATGTATCCGGATAATTCCCCTCTAGTAATCTAGAGAAGAATAATAAATTTTTCGCTTTAAACAGAACTTGATTTTCTGTAATAACAATCTCGATTAATTCATTCGTATCATCGAGAATTTTACTTAGTTCATTCAAGCTTTTTCCTGGAATAACAACACTATAAGTACCATTGATTTTACTTTCAATGTTGGCTGTTCTCATAGCCAAACGGTGACTGTCTGTAGCAATACATGTCAACTCATCATTTTCAACCTTCAAGTTTACACCTGTCAAGATTGGGCGTGTTTCTGAGGTGGACACTGCAAATACAGTTTGGCGAATTAATGTTTTTAAAAGATCCGTTGGCAATTTAAATAAATTGGCTTCTTCAATGATAGGCAGATGTGGATATTCTTCTGGGTCTAGGCCATTTAGATTAAACTCTGCTTTTCCCGAACGAATAATTGTTTGAAAGTTTGTTTGAACTTCAATTTCTACAGTATCCATTGGTAACTTCTTCACAATTTCACTAAAAAAACGAGCATTTAAAACAATATCACCACTTGTTTGTACTTCGACAATTTCATTCCCATCTTCCTCCGCCGGAATAAAAGATTGAATAGAAATATCAGAATCACTTCCTGTAAGTGTAATTCCCTCTGTTGTCGTATTGATTTTAATCCCTGTTAAAATCGGAATCGTTGTTCTAGATGTAACAGCTTTCATTACTTCTTGAACACTATGAACTAATCGATCTCGTTGAATGATAAATTTCATAAGTTCCCCTCCAGTCATATTTTTACTAACTTGCATATATTATTAATTAATTTAGTTAAAAATATAGTAGTAATAGTAATAGGTCCTGTGAATATGTGGATAAGTGTAAGAAAGCCAAGGAAAAACAGTCTATCCACATGTGGACAGACTGTGTGTAAGTCAGTTCAAGTTATTCACACTATAAACAAGGGCACTATACTTTTAATTGATCTTGGATTTCTTTAATTTGATGCTGCAGCTGAGAATCTGTGAGTAAAAGCTTTGAAATTTTTTCATGAGCATGAATCACAGTTGTATGGTCGCGCCCTCCAAATTCATCTCCAATCTTAGGGAGTGAGGAATCTGTCAGTTCACGCGATAGATACATAGCAATTTGCCTTGGAAATGCTACAGATTTTGTTCGTTTTTTTGCTTTGAAATCCTCGAGTTTTACATTGTAGTGCTCACCAACTGTTTTTTGGATTTCATGAATCGTAATAATTCTTGGTTTAGAGCTAGGAATGATATCCTTCAGCGCCTCTGCAGCCAAATCTGCATTAATATCTTTATTAATTAACGATGAGTACGCAACAACACGTATTAAAGCTCCTTCTAGTTCGCGAATATTAGAATCAATTTGGTTTGCGATATAGAGCATCACTTCATTTGGAATATCGAGACCATCTGCTTTTGCTTTTTTTCTTAAAATAGCAATTCTAGTTTCTAAATCAGGCGGGGTAATGTCTGTAATTAAGCCCCATTCAAAGCGTGAACGCAAACGATCTTCCAATGTAGGGATTTCCTTAGGAGGTCGATCACTAGAAATTACAATTTGCTTGCTTTCCTCATGAAGAGCATTAAATGTATGGAAAAATTCTTCCTGAGTAGATTCTTTTCCAGCTAGAAATTGAATATCATCTATTAATAACACATCAACACTTCGGTATTTATCCCGGAATTCACCAGCTTTATTGTCCCGAATCGAATTAATGAATTCATTCGTGAACTTTTCAGATGATAAATAGACTACTTTGGCTTGCGGATTGTGCTCTAATACATAATGGCCTATTGCGTGCATTAAATGGGTTTTTCCAAGCCCTACGCCTCCATAAATAAATAAGGGATTATAAGCTTTAGCCGGGGCTTCAGCAACAGCTAAAGACGCAGCATGGGCAAAGCGGTTCCCAGAGCCAATAACAAATGTATCAAATGTATTTTTAGTGTTAAGCATATGCTGCGAAAAATCATGTTGATCTTCTTCTTGTTTTTTCACCTTTTTTGTTGAAGGAGCAACATTCGGTTCATCATGGTTTGGTGGAATGATGAATTTAGCTTCAAGTTCTTCCCCTGTTAATTCTAATAAAATGCCGGCTATAAGCTTGGAATAACGTTCTTCGAGCCAATCACGAGCAAATTCATTAGGAGCAGTGATAGTTAAAGTGTCTCCTTGCAAGGCATAAGCTTTTGTAGCCTTTAACCATGTTTCAAAGCTAGGCTTACTAATCTTTTTTTGGATTTTTATAAGGGTTTGATCCCAAAGACTATCGATGTTTTCCAAGTGTCCCCCTCCTTTGCTACTAAATTTGAAAAGCTGTTTGTTCAATCGTTCATTTTTTTAAATAAGGAGCGAATATATGGAATCGCAGTTTATGTTTGC